>CABUKW010000066.1 GCA_902492275.1 uncultured Peptococcaceae bacterium | reverse complement strand
CCTCTAGATAAACAGTTTTATTTTTTCAACTGTCTACCTAAAGGGGAGCATATCACTGTTCCTGCCCTTCATCACAATGCCAACTTAGCCTTCCTGCGACTCATTCCAGATATCGACAACTTTTTCCCATTCTTCATCGTCTTCGATATCGTACAGAACTTCTTCGCCGTTTTCATCTACGACAATCTTCAAGATGATTGCTTCTTCTTCATCAGAACCTTCTTCCAGCGGAACCAGCACGGCATACTGGCTGCCGTCTACTTCTACCATATCAATCATCTGAAATGGATGTTCCTGTTCGTCTTCGTCAATTAAAATCAAAACGTCATCCAATTCTTCGTCAACCATATTTTTTTCATCTGCCATGGTCAGCACCTCTCTTTCTTTCCCTCTCTATTTGTATGTGATAGCAATCCAAATAGCAACGTCATTGCAAACGGCTCTGCAAGCCCTACATCTATGCGAAACAAAATGGATTTTAGCTCAATGGCCTAATTATACAGTCCTGTCCATGCTTTTGCAACAGAAATCACAAAACTTTTTGCTTTTTCTGCTGAAAATGCTATAAAATAAATAATAACGCCTCGCATTCTAACAGGAACGTACTCTACTGGCCATCAAAGCCTGTCCAGATAGCTTTGTAAAATCAACACCGCAGCCATTTTGTCAATCACCTTTTTGCGCTTAGCCCGGGACACATCGGCCTCCAGCAGCGTGCGCTCTGCACTGACTGTGGTTAAACGCTCGTCCACCCAGATTACTTCTATGGACCGTTGGGCTGTCAAATCGGCAATGAACTGCCGCACTTCCTCCGCTTTAAATCCGATGGTACCGTCCATATTTTTGGGCAGACCCACCACCAGCTGACTGACCTCATGCTGGTCTATCAGCTGCCATAAGCCGCGGATATCTTCCTCCAGCGTGGTGCGCTGAAAGGTTTCCAACCCTTGTGCTGTAATTTTCAACGGATCGCTGAGGGCCACGCCAATGCGTTTGCTGCCCACATCCAGCGCCATAATTCTCATAACTCTGTTCTCCTGTTATTTTTTCAGATAGCTGCGAACCAGTTCTTCCACCAGTTCGTCCCGTTCCATCTGACGAATGAGGGTACGGGCATTTTTGTGACTTGTAATATAGGCAGGATCACCGGAAAGCAGATAACCCACAATCTGATTGATGGGGTCATATCCTTTTTCCACCAGCGCCTCATATACAGTGTTCAAGATTTCCCGTGTACCGTTTTCTTTGTTGTTTTCTGTTCTGAAAAACATCGTGCTGTCTAAATCCATACCCAGTCACTCCTTTTTAAAATATTTTTCTCTAAAACGACAGAATTATCTTTTTATTTGCTACGAACGGTTTGATGTTGCCATGCTGCGCACCGCGCCAGAAGTACGGGCAGCAGCGAAAATTTCTTCGCTTGCTCCACGCCCTTCTGATGAAGCGCCCAGCATGACAAAGCAACCTTAAAAGACAACTCTATTTGGTTAGCTGTTCACCGACCAGCCCTTCTACCATACCCAACGCTTCTGCCAGCTTGCTGTAATCTTTACCGCCAGCCTGGGCCATATCCGGACGACCGCCGCCGCCACCGCCGGTTACTTTGGCGATTGCTTTAATCATATTGCCGGCATGTAAACCCTGTTTGGTCAAATCTTTGGTCATAGCTACAATCAGATTGACGCCGTTGTCGCTCTTCGCGCCTAATACTACCACGCCGCTTTGCAGCTTATCGCGGAACAAGTCGCTCATATCCCGCAGGCTGTTCATATCGGCGGCTTCAACTTCGCAGGCTAACACCTTCACGCCGTTTACCTCTTTCACCTGATTTAACAGGCTATCCACCTGATTTTTTGAAGCGGCGGCATGTAATTGGGCGATTTCTTTTTCTAATTCTTTATTCTGCGCACCTAGCTGTTCTACCCTGCCGATAATATCTTTTTCTGCCGATTTTAATGTTTTCCCCAATTGGGCCACCAGCTGTTCCTTCTGCAGCGCATACTGATAAGCGCCCATACCGGTTACTGCTTCAATGCGGCGTACACCGGCTGCCACAGCCCCTTCGCTGATAATTTTAAACAATCCAATCTGGCTGATATTGTCTACATGGGTACCGCCGCACAGTTCCATGCTGTAATCGCCGGCTTGCACACAGCGCACGATATCGCCGTATTTTTCCCCAAACAATGCGGTAAAGCCCAGCTTTTTGGCTTCATCAATTCCGGTTTCAAAAATAGTAACTGGAATCGCCTGCAAAATCACTTCGTTGACCTTCTGTTCCACCTGCGCCAATTCTTCTGCCGTTACAGCGCTCATGTGGGAGAAGTCAAAGCGCAAACGCTGCGCGTCCACCGAAGAACCGGCCTGATGTACGTGATCGCCCAATACTTCTCGCAGCGCTTTATGCAGCAGATGGGTCGCAGTGTGATTGCGGGCAGTAGCCTGCCGTGTAGCTGCATCTACCTGCGCAGTCACAGCTTCCCCCACATCAATGGTGCCCCGTACAACGCCGTGATGCACATATTTGCCATCGGGCATTTTTTCAGTGCTATCTACCACAATTTTGCCGGTGGCGCCGCGAATCACGCCGTGGTCGCCGACCTGACCGCCGCTCATAGCATAAAAGGGCGTTACAGGCAGCACAGCGTATACTTCTTGCCCTTCTTCTGCTTCCATGACCTTCTGACCGTCCACAATCATGCCGTCCAAGGTAGTTTCCACTGTTAGCTGTTCATAGCCGACAAACTGGGTTTTATCCAAATCGCCCAGTTGTTCTTTTACGGTAAACGCCAAATCCCAGGCAGTTATATCTTTTTTCGATTTCTTGGACAATTCCCGCTGCGCCTGCATAGCAGCTTCAAAACCGGCGTTGTCTACCGTCATGCCTGCTTCTTCGGCCATATCCTGGGTTAAATCAATGGGGAAGCCATAGGTATCATAGAACATAAAGGCGGTGGCGCCGTCAATTTCCGTTTTGCCTTCTGCTTTCAAACGGGCAATATTATCGTTTACAATGCGAATGCCGTCGCTCAAAGTCATCTGGAACCGTTCTTCTTCGGTTTTGATTACCTTTTCAATGAAGGATAGTTTTTCCACCAATTCCGGATAATCCTCGCCCATCAGCTCTACCACTTTGGCGCTGAATTGATACAGGAACGGCCCTTCAATGCCTAAGGCTTTCCCAAACCGCACAGCCCGGCGCAAAATACGGCGCAGCACATAGCCCCGGCCTTCATTGCTGGGCAGCACGCCGTCGCAGATTAAGAAGGTGCAGGAACGGGCATGGTCGGAGATTACCCGGAACGGAAAACCGCGGTGATCCCGATAATAGGGTTGTCCCGAAATTTCTTCTACTTTTTCAATCAACGGATAAATCAAATCGGTGTCATAGTTGCTGTTCACATTCTGCATAACAGAAGTGATACGTTCCAGCCCCATGCCGGTGTCGATGCTTGGACGGGGCAGCGGCGTCATCACGCCGTTTTCATCCCGATTGTACTGCATAAACACCAAATTCCAGATTTCCAGCCAACGGTCGCAGTCGCAAACACCCAGCGCACAGCCGTCAGGATGGTTGCAGGCGTGTTCAGCGCCCCGGTCGATATGAATTTCACTGCAAGGACCGCAAGGACCGGTTTCGCCCATCTGCCAGAAGTTGTCCTTTTCGCCCAAACGGATAATCCGTTCTTCCGGCACATCGGCAATTTCCCGCCATAAATCGTGGGCTTCATCGTCGTCGTTATAAATGGTAATATATAATTTGTCTTTTGGCAGCTTTAATTCTTCGGTTAAGAAATTCCAGGCGTTGGTGATGGCTTCCCGTTTGAAATAATCGCCAAAGGAGAAGTTGCCCAGCATTTCAAAAAAGGTATGATGCCGCGCTGTGCGCCCTACTGTATCTAAATCGTTATGTTTACCGCCGGCCCGCACGCATTTCTGCGATGTGGTCGCTCTGGTGTATTCCCGTTTTTCCAGTCCCAAAAATACATCCTTAAACTGGTTCATCCCCGCATTGGTGAACAGCAGCGTCGGATCGTTATAGGGAACCAGAGAAGAACTGGCCACATGGGTGTGCCCCTTAGACTCAAAATATTTGATAAACATCTGTCTGATTTCTTTCCCTGTTAACATGATGGTTGCCCCTTCCTACGTATACAATCTTTATGGCTTACCGCATAATCCATAGATATTTTTATTATGGATTTTTCCTGTTTTTTTGTCAACCTCTTTGTGCAAAAAAACATTGGATACAGGAAAATAACCATGGCGTTTGCTTCAGGTTTTCCATGATTCACAACCTACAGCCGCTTATCCTATATGCCGTTACGCCTGATTTGTCCACGCCATATACATACCAGCAGATTAAGCCTTCGCCTATGACGATTTCTATTCCCATTGCTTTATTTTTCTGTTATCGAATAAGCCAACTGTAGTCCTGCCTGCAATCCACTACATAATCTGCATAGACGATATGATCTATGATTTGGAAAATTATCAGATACCGTTTTTCAAACAGGATAAATCGGTAGGCATTTCTGGGAATATATTCCCCTGTGAGCCACGAGCATCTTTGTGGCATGGTTTCCAATAAATTTGCTGCCTTTTCAAATTCAACTGTCAACCGTTCCGCTGCTTCTGGGCTGACCTGTGCCAAAAATGCAGCATGGGAAACAAGCATCTGCGCTGCCCGTTCTGACACAATCACTTGATACTTCTTATTCTGGTTTTCCATGACCTGCCGCCTCCTTGACTGCATTACGCATCATGGCAGCGACTTCCCCGACAGAATATCCCTTGCTACCGTGCATCCTATCTTCCTCAACCGCAAGTAGTTCCTCACGGAGCTTCAACATCTTTTCCCTACGATTATAGGTCTCAATATCCATAACAACCAAATCTCCCTCGCCGTTCTTTGTCAGGAAAACCGGCTCTGCCGTCTTTCTGCACAGATCAGCAATCTCATTGTAATTCTGTCTGATTGCTGCCGATGGACGAATATTCATAACGGCACCTCCTTGCATTAGTGGTAGTAATATTTTGACTATATTATATTCATTTGCTGCAATGAAGTCAACGATATCGCAGAAGGTTCCCACACCCGTTTCATAAAAAATCGTGCAACCTTTGGACGCGTTCTGCGCATGATAGATGGGATGCAGATTGAAAAAGCTTTATTATTTTTACAACTATTTTCATAATAGCCCTTTCGTACCTAACTCAAATATTGCCCATTCATCATAAGATATCCAGCTGGTCACCTTCTGTATCACATCACTGGTCAGGAACTCACTGCTGCCCATATGGTCCATATGATAATACAGCGGTATGGTTTCTTCTGCTGTGGTCACACTGGCAGAGCCGTTTGGAATGGTATATGCTGTTACGCCTAATTTGTCCACGCCGTATACATATCGGTAGGTTAAGCCTTCGTCATATCGTTCGTATTCCATCAGGTTTTCTTCGGCATAGCTATATATCATTCATTATTGTGAATTATACTTGCTCTATATAAATTATCCTATTTTCTCCATTATAAACAATATATTTTAATTTTAACTGTTGTTCATTTTTTATTTTTCCGCCTAAAGGCTTTATTTTTTGATATCCAATTTTATATTCCAACATATCATACTTGAAGATTATTTCATTTATTGAAAAGCTTTCATCGCCTTTATTGGTCACTTTACCTGGAATGAAATCTTCAACTTTACCAGTTACGGACTCATATTTTCCATCCTCATACATTTTATCAAACTGCCTATACATATCTATTAACCCCTTATCAAAGGGAATAAAAATCATAAAAAGTACTATTATCGCTATATAAGATACCATACGGATATTTTTTTCAGTTGCTTTATCTTTTTCTAATGAGCTCCCTTTTACAACGAACAAATATCCTTTTGGCAACAAAAAAAACATCCCTAAAAAGATAATCTGTATCACAATAAACTCAATTGGAAAATGTAATTCATATAAAATTTCTCCATGCAATACCATCACCTTCTTGCGAAATCAAAAAGGGCTATTACTCTATAATGTTATGGAAAAAATATATAGTTTCTCTTCTAACAATACTATCTTGGAAAAATTTTATTCTTCCAACCATTCTCATAATAGCCCCTTCGTATCTAACTCAAATTAAAGATGCAATTTCACGCCTAACAAACTTTCAATTTCTTGTTTCATTCTGGCCTTGGCATAATACATACCCAATACCGAGTTCTTCTCATGTTCCTTATAGGTTTTCCAGTTATCATCACTCTTGGTGGTAATCTGGTTCAGATTGTTCAACTTGTAATCTACTTTCACATTGTTGTCATTCCATTCATAAGTCAGGTTCCCCAGGCTGTCATACTGGTAGTTGCGCAGATACTAGCCATGGGTTCCATGAATCGATAACTGCAACACAAATATAATTTATATACAACAGTCAGAGGATTGGCAAGCCTTTAGCCAATCCCCTATAGCTAATACACTTTTTTAGATATTAACGAGTTAACTAGTAACGCACACAAAATACAATTCAGATATCGTGTCATAACATTTCTTCAAACATTGTTCAATAAAACCATTACACCTAGCTATATTTTCTGAGATTTGTTTTTCTTCATCATATAGTGTCTCACTATCAATACTTAGTAAGTTACTATAAGGAATTATTTTTTCATCTACTATTTGAAAAAATTCTACACTAAAAATAATTTTTTCGTTTCTTATATAGCAATTAATAATTTTGTAAATATCTTTTACACTATAATATATTTCCCCCCCTGATTCAAATTTTTTCACCATACACATAATAACTATTCACCTTCACTTGTCCAATAATCAATGCACCAATCTAGTGCCTGTTCCGCAGTAAATGCCTCCTAAAATTCTGATTCTTTATAGTTTTTTTCACAAAATTTATTATATTTTACTTGTAACTCCTTTTGGTTACATCTCTTTATAACAGTTCATCTACTAGATACACCATAAATTTCTTGCATTCTCCACCTACCATACAATTTAACACATCATGTTCCCAAAAAGGTAAAATGTCTTCTTCAAAATATTTCATCAAACCCTTTTTCAATGCTAAATCTTCACTTAAAAAGTATCGTTGATTATGAATAACCACGTTGATGCTCTTCTCTGGAATCCACCATAAATCTCTAATCCAGTCCATAAATATATCAAAATTATTCTTACATTCTGTTGGAAAACGAAATGCTTTTTCTATTGCAATGAAAAACTCATCTTGAGTACGTATTTGCTTTCCATCCAAAATCACCAATAAATCATCTTCAGAAAAATCATCTCGGCTCATGCTTTTTTCTGTAACTATTTGATTTTTCATGAATAGCACTTCCTCTATTGTATACTTGCTCTTTTTCCTTCTATTTCAATTAGTTCTATCAAACCTGCAATTTCAATCTGAAACCTCGCCTGATTATCTGATACCCCATACTCTAAAGCTACTTCATCACTAATAATAACGCTTTCACAATCCCCTTGCCGCTTTACAATAGAATATTGATTCCCTTCATAAAAGAATTCTCTTATATTTTCCCATGTAAGTAATTCAATAATCTTCTCGTAATTGTGCTTATGTATTTCAACATAAAGGAAATCTTCTAAAGCATCATATGCATTTTCAACATTATTTTCTTTGTTCTTTTTCACAAATTCATCTTTATGAAAATACACCAAAATCCTCCTCATATATTTTAATATTCGAAATATTATATAAATTTAATGGACGAGTTCTGATCATGATAGATGGGATGCAGATTGGAAAAGCTTTATTATTCTTCCAACTATTTTCACAATGGCCCTTTCGTACCTAACTCAAATATTGCCCATTCATCATAAAACGTCCACTTATATTCCCTTAAATTTTATAAAATTAAACTATTAAGAATCAATTCCATTTTTTCATTGGTATAAACATATTCTCCCTCTTCATTTTTTGTATCAATTTTTGCCAGTTGTCTCAACGCATAATCGACCAATCTGCATCTATCTCTATCGTCTGCGTAAATATATCCATTAGCCCATACAGCTACTTCCTCTCTTGTCAGTCTGCCATCTGAAATTGCCTGGATTTTATCTTCGATATTCTGCTTCGTTAACATTTGCGTCCTCATTTTTTGTATCATTGCCTGATACTGATTCCTATCTGGCAATTCTGCACAACAAATTTGCAAATCTGCCGAACCTTTAGACAGCAGCAATCCAGGAAATATTCTTTCATCTGGCTGCAATTTATTTTTATCCCGACAGACAAAGAATGAACTGCCAGCATGAAAGTGATGTGCAAGTCTGATTAATGTAACACCAAATCCTAACATACTATCCTTATGCAATCTAAAAATACTATCTTGATAAATTCGATTTCCTGTGGATTTCTCATAAATCTTTATTTGTGCAGTATTCGTAAATAGCTCCTCATATTTGGCTTCTATATCTTTATCCAAATCAATTGAAAACAGTTTTCCCGAATAGGCTTCGCAGTTATTCGCTGGCATAATGATTTTGTGATTTTTTTCGTCTTTCTTTAATTCAAATAACAACGTGCCACTAAGCGGTGATGGTCTTACACCCATACTAATTGCTTCATCATCACCAATTGGATTATTTCTCATACACCCCCATTGGTCGTTAGCCGCCATATATACCATATGAACTCCTAAACACAACATAGCATCTTTCGTTAACGATAAAATCATCTGACAGTCTAACGACTTCCGCGAAAAAATCTCTAAACAACACATACTTTCTTTTACAAAAGTGAGATCCGAATAGTCATCTTCTAAAGAAAATTCTATCCTTTTCCCATCAAAATGTATCATATCATTACTCCGTTTAAAATATTTTGTAGGTACAGACGTACTTTTTTATCCCCAGAAGCAGCGCATGAAATTCTAATCAAAGCCAAACTTATTTATCACACAAAAAATACTTGTGGCGAACTTTGATGCATAATTTTCATTAAAAAATCTCAAACCATCTCCAGAGAAAGAAACCAATTTCATATCATCATCTTCTGCAGGTTCATACCCTATCATAATCTCTTCCATCATATTCAAACTATATATTTTTTCTAATTCCAAATATAGTTGCCTACACTTTTTCTGACATTCTTGCACGCTACAACTATCAAATTCATCGGCTAATACCTGTATTGTAATATCGCAATACTCTTTTTCAATAGCTAGTAATACCATCACATTTTTCAATGAACACCCAACTCTTAATTCTCTTAAATAAAAGTAGCAAGTTCCTACCGTCAAAATATATTCAGAAAAGGAACTGATTTCTTGATAATTCAAGTCTTTCTCCTGCTCCTTATCAAAAAAATGCGACCTGAGGATATCTTTTTCATTGAAATGTAAGCAATTGAAAACAAGATTTTCTACATCTTTTTTTTACTATATTTTTCATTACAATTTCTATATAGTCCATATTTTCATCATCTTCCCCCCTGCCAACTCTACACCATCATTCTATCCCTATCAATCAGGCCCGGAGGAATTGCTCCGGCTCCGGTAAATATTTGAGATAGGCTCCGTTAAAGAAGGTGCTGCCGTACATCCAAAAACGGTCGGGCTTTCTGTTGACTGTCCAATAATAATTGAAGATGGCCTGATGTACTACGTCATAACCTAGCTCGTACAGCTTTAGCTTTTGTTCGTCGCTGACCTGATGATAACCGATTGGCCGCGGATAGCACTGCCACAGCCTGTCGAAGTTGCAGCGCGCCCGTTCCAGCTTCTGCCGCTCTGCCAGTTGTCTCTGCGCTTCGGCGTCTGCCAGCACCTGCAATTCCTCGGTTTGGGCGCACAAAAACAACTGCTCTAATTGGTCCCAATCCTGCTGGCTATAGGGCTGGGAAGGCGGCTGCATTTCCATGGCACACAAAAAACCGTGACGATTTACCGCCAGTTGGTCCAGCACCGCTATTTCTTCAACGCCCAGCGACTCCGGCCCGCTGCTTTCCGCCATCCAGCACGGACAGTCCTGCAAGCTGTCGGCGGGATGCGCTTCCTCCCATTGCTGTTGCCTTTCCTTCGGCTGCGCAGGGAATAACTCCTGCTGTCCCACTTCCCCGGCAGCGTTGAAAAAATCTATCCCATCCCCCGTTGTCTGCTGCGCTTTTTGTTCTGTGCTTCTTTTTTTATCAGCTTCTTGTTTCACTTGCTGTTCAGAACAGGCCGACAAATTTTGTTCGGCTGACGACGTGAAAAGAGCGGCACTGTTTTTTTTGATTTTCAATTTTTTTATTTTATTCTTATTTTTTATTTTAGCATGTTTTTCTTTCTTTTCATTTATTTTCTTTTCATTTATTTTCTCATTATTTATTTTATTATTATATTCTTGTTTGTGGTTCTCCGCTGGCTGGTCGTTGGCTGCTAATTGATTTTGTTTTTGCTCCGCACCGCTTGCAGACAGCGCCGACGGCTGGTCGGCGGTTGGTTCTGCTCCAAGGGGGCGCGTCCTTTCGGCATCGGTTGTTTCATCTGCTAAAGCATAGGGCGCTTCCAGAAAATCGCAATCAAAGGGAAAAACCGCCGCGCCTGTTTCCTGCTGATATTGCTGCCAGTGATAGACTGTGATGACCGAATACTGATGATTGCTCTCCACGCCAATGCAGCCCATCCGCTCCAACTGCTCCATAATGCCCCGCAGCTTGCCTTCTCCCATGTTCAACCGCTGGCTGACTGCTTTACGGCCATATAAAAGCTGTCCCGGCTGCAAAACCAGCACCTGCCGGCCCACTGTCACCTTCGTTTCCCGATAAGTGGCCCGCAGCAGACAATACATCCACACCTGCAAGACCTGGGCGTCCTGAAAAATCCCATGTTCCAATAATCCTCGATACAGCTTAATCCATCCATTTTTCATACAATTCCTCCATTCTTTTTCCAATGCAATTTTGTTGCTTCCAGCATAGACGATTTTTTCCAGACCGTCAAACCGGCGATTATGCAAAAGGCCTTATAATATGCAACATTTAAACATATTTTTTGTTGATTAACCTGCTTTTGGGTGCATATTATGAGCCATGCTGTATAAAAATTGGAAAATTCATCCTGCTGCAACTTGTTTTCGCTCAACCATCGTATTTTGGAAAATATATAAATAAATTTGATGGGTAATCCTGTACCGATTTGACAGCCGGTTTATCTTGCGAAAGGCTCAGTTTTCATAAAAAAACGGCTCCATACCGGAAGCCGTTTGCTATCATTTTGATTCTATTTTTTTTGATTCTATTTTTTCACACAATTTCTCACACAACCTGCTGGCCGTTGACAAACACCATTTGGGGCTTGCCCATAATTTCCAGCGGATGATTGTTCCACACAACGATGTCGGCGTCTTTTCCAACTGTTAAGCTGCCGACGCGGTCTTCAATTTTTAAAATTTTAGCTGGCGTGATGGTCAGCGCTTTGAATGCGTCATATTCCTTCATGCCTTCCCGCACGGCCAATCCGGCGCAGATGGGCAAATACTGAATGGGCGTGCAGGGATGATCGGTAATGATGGCCACATCAATACCAGCGTCGGCCAAAATGCCCGGTGTGCGAAAGGTAACGTGCTCCATCTCCACCTTAGCCCGATTGCTCAGACTGGGCCCTACTGTGACAGGCACACCGGCTGCTTTCAGTTCGTCCACAATCAAATGGCCGTCGGTGCAATGCTCCACCACCAAATCCAAATGAAATTCATCCCGCAGACGGATGGCAGTCAGAATATCATCGGCCCGATGGGCATGGGCCCGCACCGGAATGCCGCCGTCTAAGGCTTTGGCAATATGTTCAGTCTGTAAGCTGAATTCTTTGTCTTCTTCACTTTTTTTCAGATATTCGCGGGCTTCATAAAAGCCTTGCCGGGCAATGGCCATGGTAGCCATACGGGTGGACGGCGTTTTATCCTTTTCGCCGTAAACCCGCTTTGGATTTTCCCCAAAGGCCATTTTTAACCCTGCTTCTCCATTGAGCAGCATGTCCTGATAGGTTTTACCCGCCGTTTTCATAACGGTAATCAAGCCGCCAAACACATTGGCGCTGCCGGGGGTAATCATCACTGTGGTGATACCGGCTTTAACCGCGTCCTGAAAGGACAAATCCCGATAGTTAATGGCGTCCATAGCCCGCAGCTCGGCGGTGTTAGGCTCGGTCATTTCGTTGCAGTCATCGCCGATGGGCTGATGGATTTCTTCGTCGATGCCCATGTGGGTATGGGCGTCAATAAAGCCTGGCGTAACAATCCGCCCTGCCACGTCGATGACCTGCGCACCGGCAGGAATTTCTACCGCAGCGCCTACCGCAGTAATCTTGCCGTTTTCAATCAGCACAGTGCCTTGCTCCACAATACCGTTTTCCATGGTATATAACATTCCATTGGTCAATGCAATCATGTTTGTTGTTCTCCTGTCTTCATAGTCAGCGCAATGCGGTTGCGGCGCAAATCCACATCCAACACGCGCACTTTGATAATATCGCCTACAGAAACCACTTCCATAGGATGCTTGATAAATTTACTGCCGAACTGGGAAATATGAATAAGTCCGTCCTGCTTAACGCCGATATCGACAAAGGCGCCAAAATCTACTACGTTGCGCACAGTGCCCATCAATTCCATGCCCGGTTTCAAATCCTCCATGGAGAGCACATCGCTGCGCAAAAGCGGCGGCTCCAGTTCTTCCCGCGGGTCGCGGCCCGGTTTTTGCAGCGCCGCAATAATATCTCTGAGCGTAGGCTCGCCGATTTGCAGCTTGGCAGCCATTTCCTGCACCGCAACCTTTTGCAATTTTTCCCGAATAGCAACCAGCTTTTCGCCGGTTAAGTCGGCCTTGTCATAGCCTAATTGCTGCAGCAAAGCCTCTGCCGCACCGTAGGATTCGGGATGCACCGGCGTGTTGTCCAGCGGATTTTCCCCATCGGCAATGCGGAGAAAGCCGGCGCACTGCTCATAAGCCTTGGGCCCCAAACGCGGCACCTTTAGCAGTTGCTTGCGGTTGGTCAGCTTGCCCTGTTCATTGCGCAGCTTCACAATGCCGTCAGCAGTAGCGCGGCTCAAACCGGCCACATACTGCAAAAGCGCGCTGGAAGCGGTGTTCACCTCCACGCCCACGCCGTTTACGCAGTCCTCCACCACAGCGCCCAGAGCTTCATCCAACTTTTTGGGCGCTACATCATGCTGATACTGCCCTACGCCTACCGCTTTGGGCTCAATCTTTACCAGCTCCGCCAACGGGTCCTGCAGCCGGCGGGCAATGGACACCGCGCTGCGCAGCGATAAATCGTATTCAGGAAATTCTTCTTTGGCTAAAGGCGACGCCGAATAAACCGAAGCCCCTGCTTCCGACACAATGATATACTGCACCTGCGGACACTGCCGAATCACTTCTGCGGCTAACGCCTCCGATTCCCGCGAAGCGGTCCCGTTGCCAATGGCAATGATGTCCACCTGCCAGCGGGCAATCATAGCCTTCATGAGTTCCATCGCTTCTTTGTATTTTTTCTGCGGCGGATGGGGATACATCACACCCACTTCCAAGACCTTGCCGGTATCGTCCACCACAGCCAATTTACAGCCAGTGCGAAAGCCCGGGTCTACACCCAGTACGGTACGCCCCTTCACCGGCGCCTGCAAAAGCAAACTGTGCAGATTGGCGGAAAACACCTTGATAGCCTGTGCTTCTCCCTGCTCGGTCAACTGGTTGCGGATTTCCCGCTCAATGGCCGGACCAATCAACCGCTTCCAGCTATCCTTGGCCGCTTCAGCGAATAAAGCTGCGCCGTCGGCGGGCCGCTTGCGCTGATACTGGCGGGCAATAGCGGCAAGCACCGGTTCTTCGGGCTGCTCCAGTTTTACCGAAAGCACCTCCTCCTTTTCACCGCGATTGATGGCCAAAATCCGGTGGGGCGGAATTTTGCGCACCGCTTCCTCATAGGCGTAATACATTTCATAGGGCGTGGTTTCTTCCTCGGCCAGCTCCTTGCGCAGCTTCGTTGCCAGCCGTCCTTCTTTCCAGGCCAGTTGCCGGGCGATTTTCCGCAAGTCGGCGTCGTCGGCAAGGATTTCCGCCACAATATCCATAGCGCCCTGCACTGCTTCTTCCTTTGTTGCTGCCCCTTTTTCTTCATCTATGTATAAAATTGCTGCTGCTTCTATGCTGCTTGCGATATCGCCCTCCAAAATTGCCCTAGCCAAAGGCTCCAGACCTTTTTCCCGAGCTGCGCTGGCTCTCGTTTTACGCTTTTGCTTATAGGGCAGATAGAGGTCTTCCACTTCCTGCAACATTTCTGCTGTCCGGATTTTCTGCTCCAGCTCTGCAGTCAGCTTGCCCTGCTCGCCGATACTGGCCAGCACATCCTCCTTGCGTTGCTCCAGATTGCGCAAATACTGCAGCCGTTCCGCCAGCTGCCGCAGCACCACTTCGTCCATTTCGCCGGTTACTTCCTTGCGGTACCGGGCGATAAAGGGAATGGTATTGCCGGCGTCCAGCAATTCTACCGTTTTACTGATTTTTCCCAAGGGCCAGTTGAGTTCTTTTGCCAGCCGTTTCAGCTGTTCCCTCTGCTGTTGGCTCTGTTCGTTCGATTCGCTCACAGCCTGTATCCTCCTCTTTTGAGAAAGCAGCCCGCAGGCCCATGCTGATTTGCAGAGCCTGGTCCACCTGCTCCATAATGTTTTTGTCCAGCGTACAGATGCGCTCCTTCAAGCGTTTTTTATCTATGGTGCGCACCTGTTCCACCAGGACCACGGAATTTTTCGATAATCCATTTTCTCTGCCGGCCAAATCCACATGGGTCGGCAGCTTTGCCTTGCACATTTGTCCGGTAATGGCGGCCACAATGGTGGTCGGGCTGTGCTGATTGCCCACATCGTTTTGAATAATCAGCACTGGCCTTACACCACCCTGCTCAGAACCAATCACCGGATCCAGTTCGGCAAAAAATACATCTCCCCGTCTGATTTTCGTCATGGTTTCTCTCCAACATTCTGTTTTTTCTACTATGCACGCCGCGGCTAGTCTCTATAAAATTTAGGCACCCGCGGTGCAATTCCGCACACAATCTCATGCTCAATGGTTTTCAGCATAGCCGCCATCTCGGTCACGGTTATGGACACGTCGCCGTCAGTCCCCAGCAGCGTCACCTCGTCGCCCACTTGTAGCTGCGGCACCTGAGAGGCGTCTACCATAAACTGATCCATACACACCTTGCCGATAATGGGCAGTTTTTTCCCTTGGCAGAGCACATACCCATAATTGCTCAACAGTC
>CABUKW010000065.1 GCA_902492275.1 uncultured Peptococcaceae bacterium | reverse complement strand
AATTGGGCGCAGTGGGTTTCAGCGACGACGGCCATCCCATTTCCGATACTTCGGTTATGCTGCAGGCGTTAGAAAAAGTAAAAGCATTAGATTGTCCCATCAGTGTGCATGAAGAGGATGAGGTGCTGATTGAAAATAACGGCATCAATCAGGGGCAGGTATCGCAGCAGCTGGGGATGGGCGGCGCAGCCCGTGCGGCCGAGGATGTGCTGGTGGCCCGGGATTGTATGCTGGCGCTGCAGACGGGAGCCAAGCTGCACATTCAGCATTTGTCCTCCGGCAATTCGGTGGAAATGGTGCGTTTTGCCAAAAAAATGGGGGCCAATGTAACGGCAGAGGCGACGCCCCATCACTTTACGCTGACCGAATCGGCTGTGCTGACCTATGGCTCCTATGCCAAAGTCAATCCGCCGCTGCGCACATTTGAGGATAAGAAAAAGATTATTGAGGGCTTGCAGGACGGCACCATCGATATTATCGCCACCGACCATGCGCCCCACAGCGACGCCCGCAAAAAGAAAAAGACCTTGCAGCAGGCTTCCAGCGGCATGATCGGTTTGGAGACCTCTCTGGCGCTGGGCATTACCAAGCTGGTGCATGAAGGCTATCTGCCCATGATGAAGCTGCTGGAAAAAATGACGGTCAATCCGGCCAATTTGTAATCAGCTTCCCGGCGGCCGTTTGGTGGAAGGCGGTCCTGCCGATTTGGTGATTTTTGATCCGGAAGAAAAATGGACGGTAAAAGAATTTTATTCCCGTTCCCACAATTCGCCCTTTATTGGCGAACGGCTGACAGGACGGGTGAAATATACCATCTGCAACGGCAATATTGTGTATCAGGATGGTATGGATTAAACAGATGGAGGTGCAGAGCGATGGCGACAGTATTGAAAAATGAAGCGGTGGGCCAGGGCTTTTATCTGCTGAAGGCTTCCGGCAGTTATGACGCGCAAGTGGGACAGTTCTGTATGCTGCGGGCTTGGGACGAGTATCCGGTGTTATCCCGGCCGATTAGTATTTTTGACTGTGATGGGGACGGTATCAGCTTTTTGTACAAGGTGGTCGGTCAGGGGACCGAATTGCTGGCCCAGTTAAAGACTGGCGACGCCATTGATGTGCAGGGCCCTTATGGCAACGGCTTTCCTGTGGTGCAGGGCAAGGTGGCTCTGGTGGGCGGCGGTATCGGCGTAGCGCCGCTGTATTATACGGCCAAGCAGCTGAAGCAGCAGGGCGCTGCGGTGGACATGTATCTGGGCTTTACCGATGAAGCCTTGCTGCAGGAAGAATACGCTGCTGTCTGCGATAAGCTGGTGGTCAACGTAGGCGGCTATGTCACCGATGAGATTCATCCGGCTGATTATGATGTGATTATGACCTGCGGGCCCCATATGATGATGAAGGTGCTGGCTGACAAGGTAAAAGGCACAGCGGCGCAGCTTTATGTTTCGATGGAAAACCGTATGGGCTGCGGTGTGGGCGCTTGTCTGGTGTGCAGCTGTAAGACCAGCAGCGGTAATAAAAAGGTCTGCAAGGACGGTCCGGTATTCAAAGCAGAGGAGGTCTTCGGCAATGAGTAGATTATCAGTGGAATTTGCAGGGGTGCCTTTTAAAAATCCTGTGGTGATGGCGTCCGGTACCTTTGGCTTTGGCCGCGAATATCATCAGTTATTCCCCATTGAAAAGTTGGGCGGCATTTCTTCTAAAGGGCTGACGCTACACGCCCGCAGCGGTAACGAAGGTATCCGCATTTGGGAAACGCCGTCCGGTATTATGAACAGCGTCGGCTTGGAAAATCCGGGTGTGGAGGGATTTATCAGCAAGGATTTGGCCTGGGTCAACAGTCTGGATTTGGTCAACATTGTCAATGTGGGCGGTCACAGCATGGACGATTATATGCAGGCGATAGAGCGGCTCAATCAGGAGCAGCTGGACATTTTGGAGCTGAACATTTCCTGCCCCAATGTGAAACAGGGCGGCATGAATTTTGGCGTGAAAACGGAAATGGCCGCCGAAGTGGTGCGCACCATCCGAAAGGTATGCCGGCACAAGCTGGTGGTGAAATTATCGCCTAACGCTGAAAATATCGTGGATTTGGCCAAAGCCTGCGAAGCAGAAGGGGCCGACGGCATTTCGCTGGTGAATACCTTCCTGGCTATGGCTATTGATATCAAGAAAAAGCAGCCGGTGTTCAACAACGGCTATGCCGGATTATCCGGCCCGGCTGTTAAGCCTATCGCGCTGCGCATGGTGCATCAGGTGTGCAAGGCCGTGCAGGTGCCGGTAATGGGTCTGGGCGGTATCAGCACCTGGCAGGACGCCGTAGAATTTATTATGGCTGGCGCAACGGTCATTCAGGTAGGTACAGCTACCTTTATGAAGCCGGACAAGGCGTTGGCTATCATAGATGGCTTAGAGCGCTATTGTGAAGAAAACGGTATCCAAAATATTTCGGAAATCAGAGGCATTGTGTAAGCGGATTTGAGAGAAAGAATGAAACGATAGAATGAAAAGTGCCGCAGAGATTGCAGGAGCAATCTTTGCGGCATTTTTTTGTCTAAAATAAAAATCATGTAGCAATAAAAAAGAGGATTGACAGAAAAATCTTGTTGTGCTATATTTAAAACAATGTTATGAAACACTGTTTTAAATTGAATTGATAATTTGTGTAGGTATGGAGGCATATAGATGGCAAAGCAGTTGGAAGGTGTGTATGAGCGGGTTTTGGAGTGCGCGAAGCAGGAATTTTTATCCTGCGGTTATAAGGACGCGTCGCTGCGTGTGATTGCAGCCAATGCAGGCACCAGCACCAGCTCCATTTATACCCGATTTGGCGATAAAGAAGGCTTGTTTCGGGAAATTGTGGAGCCGGTAGTAGAGGAAACGATGAGTATGTTTTTGGAGCTGCAGGAGAGCTTTCATCAATTTGACGCAGAAACACAGAAGTCGGTTATGGGAAAGTATACGGCCAAAGGCATTGATGGATTTTTGGAATATATGTATGACAATTTTGATGCGTTTCGTCTTTTGCTGGACGCTTCTTATGGCACAAAATTTCAGAATTTTGTAGATAAATTGGCCTGGATTGAGGTGGAGTATACCTTTAAATATATGGAGGTTATCCAATGCGATAGTGTAAAATCGGGCGCCGTTACGGAGGAATTTATGCATATTGTAGCCACAGCCTATTTCGACGGTTTGTTTGAGGTTGTGCGGCATAACATGCCTTTGGAGGACGCTAAGCGATATGTAAAAATGTTGCAGAAATATCATATGGCAGGGTTTGATACTATTTTTTCGCCAGAAAAATATTAGCTATTGGGGCTGTTGCCGTTTCAGCGCTGGCGGCAGACAGCCTTGATATATAAGTTGAAGTTAGCAAAAGCTGATTATAGAAAGGGGAATCTGTATGAATACACAAAATCCATTGCTCCGTTTATGGGATCTTGGAGAAAAAGAACACGGCAAACTGATAAATGCCGTATTATCTGCATCCGTCGGTGTATTATGCGGCATGCTGCCTTATTTTGCAGCAGCGCAGATTATTATTGCTTTATTGGCAGGCAATCAGGATGCATCCGTTTATTGGAAGTGGTGCCTGGCGGCTCTGGCTGGCTATGCAATCCGCACCTGTTTGTATGCGCGGGCTTTGGCGCTTTCCCACAAAGCGACCTTTGCCATTTTGAAGGATATTCGGGAGCGGATACTCGATAAACTGCCCAATATGCCTCTCGGCGTGATGATTGATACCTCCAGCGGCAAAATGAAGCAGATTATTGTGGATCAGGTGGAGAGCATGGAAACGCCGCTGGCCCATTTATTGCCGGAAATGACTTCTAATCTTCTGGCGCCGCTTTGTATTCTCCTTTATCTGTTTGCCTTAGATTGGCGGATGGCGCTGTTGTCCTTGGTATCCATTCCGGTTGGCATGTTGTTTATGATGCTGGTGATGAAGGATTACGGCGTTCAGTATGAGGGCTCTGTAAAAACCACACAGGCCATGAATGCCGCTATTGTGGAGTATATCAATGGCATTGAGGTGATCAAGGCGTTCAACCAGGGCAAGCATGCTTATGCCAAATTTGCCGATAGCGTAAAGGCAAATGCCGCTTATTTTTACAACTGGATGAAAAGCTGCCAGCTTCCCGTATCGTTATCAAAAAGCATCACGCCCACCACATTGCTTACCATTCTGCCAATCGGTTGGCTATGGTATACATCTGGAAGTCTGAGCGCAGAAACCTTTATCACCACCATTATTCTATCGCTGGGCATTGCCGGTCCTTTGCTGGCCGCTATGAATTTTATGGACAGTTTGGCCAAAGTGGGCACCATTGTAGGCTCGGTGGATGAAATTTTGCTGGGCGAGGAGCAGCAGCACGGCAGCGTGACGGCTGTGCTGAAGAACAGCGATATTGCAGTGGAACATGTATCCTTTGGTTATCATGCGGAAAAAGAAATTCTGCACGATGTCAGTCTGCAAATTCGGTCCGGTACCATGACCGCCTTTGTCGGGCCCAGCGGCAGCGGCAAATCTACCATTGCCAAGCTGATTGCCGGCTTTTGGGATGTAAATCAGGGGCGCATTACCTTAGGCGGTCAGGATTTGAAGCAGATTCCGCTGCAGCAGCTGTTTGATCAGGTGGCTTTCGTTTCGCAGGACAATTATTTGTTTGACGATACGGTGCGGGAAAATATCCGCATGGGACGGCTGTCGGCTACCGATGCTCAAGTGGAGGCGGTGGCCAAGGCCGCAGGCTGCGACGGTTTTATCCGCAAGCTGGAGCAAGGCTACGATACCAGAGTTGGCGGAGGCGGCGCGCACCTTTCCGGCGGCGAACGGCAGCGCATTGCCATTGCCCGGGCCATTTTAAAGGATGCGCCCATTGTCATCTTAGACGAGGCCACAGCCTACATTGACCCCGAGAACGAAGCGGTCATTCAAAAAGCGGTTGCCCAGCTGATTCAAGGGAAAACGGTGTTGGTGATTGCTCACCGGCTGTCCACCATCACCGACGCTGATCAGATTGTAGTGGTTGCGCAGGGCCGAATTGCCGCTGCAGGTACGCACCAACAGCTCTTGCAGCAGTGCGCGCTGTATCAGTCTATGTGGCAGGCCCATATTGGAGCAAAGGACGGTGATTTGGCATGCTAGGCGCTTTAAAAAAGATTTGGCAGTTTGCCGGCGTAGAGCGGGCCAATATGAACAAAGCTATTTTTGTCGGCTTTTTACACGCAGTTTTTTATATGCTGCAAATCTGCGCCATCTATGTTGTGTTGGAGGCGCTGACGGAGGTACGTCACGATCAGCAGGCAGCCTGGATTGCGCTGTTTCTGTTAGGTGTCAGCATTTTAGGGCGGACTGCCGCCAACTATGTTTCTCAGCTGCAGCAAACCCATGCCGGATATTTTATGGTAGCCAATAAGCGGGTGGACATTGGCAATAAGCTGAAAAGCGTGCCGATGGGATATTTTAATCAGAGCAGCCTGGGGAAGATTACCGGCGTTACCACCACGGTTTTAGAAGAACTGGAAACCACAGCGCCGATGGTGCTGGTGGGAATTTTGGGCGGTCTAATCAACGCCGTGGTCTTTACCCTATTGGTGCTGCTGTTCGACTGGCGCATCGGTTTACTGGTGGTGGCAGGAACGGTTCTGTATTTATGGATTACCTCTGCCATGGAGAAAAAATCGGCAGTGTTGGCGCCCCGGCGGCAGGCTTCAGCGGCCAGGCTGGTAGAGACTGTGCTGGAGCAGGTGCAGGGCATGAGCGTTATCAAATCCTTTAACCTGACCGGCAAGGGCGATCAGGCCGTGCGGGAAGCTCTGGAAGAAAACCGCAGCTGCAACTTGAAGATTGAGCAGCTGTTTACGCCTTATACCGTTGCCCAGGGGTTGGTGCTGCAGGTGTTCAGCGTCGTTATGATGCTGGCGGCGGTTCATTTTTACTTATCCGGCAGTATGGTACTGGCTGACGCTTTGATGGCTGTCATCGTTTCTTTTTTGGTATTTGCCCAGATTGAGTCGGCGGGCAGCAGCATGGCTATTTTGCGGATTGCCGCCAGCTCCATTGACCAAGCCAACGGGCTGGATACCATGCCGCAGATGGACAGCGCTGGAAAAGCTATTAAGCCCAAGCAGCATGATATTTGCTTTGAGCATGTGTCCTTTTCTTACGGCGAGAAAAAGATCCTGCAGGATGTTTCGCTGCAAATTGCCGACAAGACAACGACTGCCATTATCGGCCCCAGCGGCAGCGGAAAAACCACCCTGTGCAATCTGATTGCCCGTTTTTGGGATGTGGACAGCGGCGCTATCAAAGTCGGCGGGCAGGATGTGCGGGATTATACGCTGGAAGCGCTGATGGCACAAATCAGCATGGTCTTTCAGAATGTGTATTTATTTGCCGATACCATCGAGAATAATATCAAATTCGGCAAGCCGGAGGCCAGCCATGAGGAGGTGGTAGCCGCCGCACAAAAAGCCTGCTGCCATGATTTCATCAGCGCGCTGCCCGATGGCTACAACACTGTCATTGGAGAAGGCGGCGCCTCCCTTTCCGGCGGTGAAAAGCAGCGCATCAGCATTGCCCGCGCCATGCTGAAGGACGCGCCCATCATCATTTTTGACGAAGCTACTGCCAACGTAGACCCCGAAAATGAAGACCGTCTGCAAAAAGCCATAGAAGCGTTGACCCGCGATAAGACTATCATCATGATTGCTCACAGATTGAAAACAGTGCGCAACGCCGACCAGATACTGGTTGTAAATGACGGCAAAATCGTACAGCAAGGTAAGCATGAGGACTTGATAGAACAAACGGGTATTTATGCAGACTTTGTGCTGGGAAGGAAAGAAGCGATTGGGTGGAAACTGTAACAGCAGAAGATGGAGCGGATAATACGCTATTGTGCGTTAAGTAAGTATCGAGTTATCAAAAAGACGAGCCATAGCCTTGTGCAATGACTCGTTTTTTGATTGGAACTGTTCTACTGGTGAATTTTCACTGCTATTATATAATTCATTTATAACCCTTCATAAAATACTTGCAATTGTTAAATGCCATATAGATTGCATATAATGTGCTTATAAGAAATAAGCGCTTATTGAAAGAACTTGTAATTTGTTTATCTTGATACAAATGAAACATGAAGGTGGTTGAAATGATGAGTAAAAATTCCGTTGGAGCAGGTTTAAAGTTTGGATGCTCCCCAGCATATGTAATCAATAGTATCATCGCTTTGGCTATTATGATTGGTTTTCAGTATGTTGTACCGGCAGCAGACCCGTTAACGCCCCTTGGCGTAGAAATTTTAGGTATCTTTTTGGGAACGCTGTATGGATGGTTAGTTGTGGGCGATGTGGTATGGCCCAGCGTAGCCTGTCTGATCTTTTTAGGGCTCAGCGAATATACTACGGTAACTGGCGCTTTTGCCAGTGGCTTTGGGAACAATACCGTGTTGTTGATGCTGTTTTTCTTCTTGTTCACCAATATCATCAACTCGGCAGGTATCATTGAATATGTAGCCCAGTGGATTGCCACCCGCAAATTTGCTTATGGGAAGCCTTGGGTGCTGTCCTTTTTGTTGATGATTGCGGCCATTGTTTCTTTCTTTATGGTTTCAGCCACAGCAGCTTGCCTGGTTATGATTCCGTTGATTAAAAGTATTGCGTTGCTGTATGGCTTTAAGCCTGGCGACAAATGGCCCATGCTGATGATGGGCGGTCTGGTTTATGTAGGCAGCACCAGCTATTTGATTTTGCCGTACAAATCCCTGCCGTTAATTGTATTCGCCAGCTACGAATCCACCACAGGACAGAGCATTGCCTATGGCCCTTACATGTTTGTCATTTTTGTTTCTACTGTAGTAGCGTTGGCATTGTTCCTGCTGGCTTGTAAGTTTATTTTTAAACCGGATGTATCGAAAATTGCCAATTGCAACATCAATTTTGAAAAGAACATGGAATTGAATGCCCATCAAAAGTTTGTTTTTGCTTATTTTATCGTTGTGTTGGCGCTTTTGATTATTCCCAATGTGCTGCCGGCTTCTCTAGGATTGGTGAAAATTCTGAAAAGTATCGGCAATACAGGCATTTTGGCAATCGCCGTGGTGTTCTATGTGGCCTGTCAGTTTCAAGATGGCTTGACCACCATGAATCAAGTATTTGCCAAAAATATTTCCTGGAATATTATTTTCCTTCTGGCTGCCGCTATGGCAATCTCCGGCGCTTTCACCGCAGAAACCACTGGGATTTCTCCTTGGATGTCTGCTGTCGTTACGCCAATTGTGGCCAGTAAGAGCCCGTTTGTATTTATCGTTTTGGTTTGCATCATCTGCTGCATTTTGACCAATTTGGCCAACAACCAAGCGGTCTGCGCCATCTTCACGCCAATCATTTTATCCATTGGTATGGCTTTCGGCGCCAACCTGCCAACCTTAGTAGCCTGTATGATGGCGGCCTGCAACGTGGGGATGATTACCCCTCCAGCTAGTGCCACGGGCGCGCTGCTGCATGGCGATAAAGAGTGGGTTCCCGGAAAATCGGCCTATACCTACGGTTTGATTTACAGCTTGTTCAATCTGTTCAATGCAATCTTCATCATCTATCCGTTAGGTTGCCTGTTGATGTAAGACTAGCGGAATTGTGTGCGGTACAACGGGGCAGGGAAGGTAATAAGCTCTGTCCCGTTTTTATAACAACGTGCCGAAAAAGCAGAGCTGTTATAAATTTGACAGAATACGGCTGTATAAAAAAGCTAACTTAGGCAAGCAAAACACAGCATGCTATACTGCATGTAGATAGTAAAATAAATTGCACAGCAAGAAAAAGGAGAGACGATTTTATGACAAAACCAGCTTATAAAGAGAAATATCCCCACATGTTTGAGCCATTGGTGATCAAACGGGGCAACCATGAAGTAGTATTCAACAATCGGGTGATGATGTCGCCTGTGGGCATTGTTGCCACCGGTGGCGGCGCTGATAATGGCCGTATTAATGCTTTTGGCGTAGACTACTGGACCGGCATTATCCGCGGCGGCTTTTCTTCGGTGGCACTGCCTATGGAAATTCCGGCAGAAGGCGCTCATGCCGGCGTTTTCAACATGGATCCGGAACAGGTTAATTATATGAATATGCACCTGTTGCAGCGCTCGGTGCATGCTTACAATGGCAAAACCTTTGCCGAACTGATTCATGGCGGTCGCTGCATGGTGGCGAAAAATCTGGAATTGAAGGCAGCCGCCGATTCGGAATATCAGGGCCGTCACGTAAAAGGAATGGACAAAGCTGATATGGAGGAAGTGCTACAGCTTTGCCGTGAATTTGCCAGCCAGGCCAGACGTTCCGGCTTTGACGGTATCATGGTGCATATGGCCCATGGTTGGTTGTTCCACGATTTCCTTTCGCCAATCACCAACACCCGTACCGATGAATTTGGCGGTAGTGTAGAAAACCGCTGCCGGTTTCCAATCATGGCGTTAAAGGCCATTCGAGAAGTCATTGGCGATGATTTGATTATTGAGCTGCGCTTAAACGGTAATGATGAGATGGAAGGCGGCATTTTGCCGGAAGACGCAGCCCAGCAAGTATTGCTGCTGCAGGATTATGTGGACATGATTCACATTACCTGCGGTACCCGTGTGGATGTAACCAGCCGTCCCAAAATGCATCCTACTAACTACTGTCCAACAGAGCATAATGCTTATGCCAGCGAAATTATCAAAAAAACGCCTGGCGTACGCATTCCAATCGGCGTGGTAGGCGCTATCAGTGATCCTGAACGAACTGAAAAATTGCTGGCAGAGGGCAAAGCCGATTATGTGTTGATGGCCCGTGCAGCCATTGCCGATAACAACTGGGTCAATAAAGTAAAAGAGGGCCGCGAGGAAGATATTCGTCCTTGCCTGCGCTGCCTGTACTGTTTAGACCATGGACGCAGAAAAGCGAAAGTAAGCGGCAAAGAGCTGGCTATGGCGGCAGAAGTAAGCTTTGACCGCCGCTGTGTGGTCAATCCGTTATCCATGCAGGGCATCAGCAAAAAACTATTTCCTGCTCCGCTGCGCAGCAAAAAAGTGGCTATCGTGGGCGGCGGTGTAGCTGGTATGAACGCTGCGCTCAGTGCTGCCGACCGGGGACATGACGTCACTATTTTTGAAAAGTCCAATAAATTAGGCGGTCAGGCGCTGTTATCTGATGGAATGTGGTTTAAAAAAGAAATGAAGGCTTATCATGAATGGCTGGAACGGCAAGTGAAAAAGCATCCGCAAATTAAGCTTATGATGAACACCGAAGCAACACCAGAGCTGATTTCTGAATTAAATCCAGACGTTGCCATTATCGCCGTTGGTGCTGAACAGGTAGTTCCGCCAATTCCAGGCATTGAAAAGGCCACGATGGCCTTTGATGTATTCGGCAACGAAGACAAACTGGGTAAAAAAGTTGCTATTATTGGCGGCGGTGATATTGGTTGTGAGCTGTCCATCCATTTGTCTGGCTTGGGCCATGTATGTTCTGTGATTGAAATGAGCCATTATCAGGCTGGCAATGCCGAACTGACAGAGCGGATGTCTATTTTGCAGTGGATGGAAAAGGAACAGGTGACAACCTATCTGGACACCCAGGCCACAGAAATTACCGATGCCGGCGTACAGATTAAAAATGCTGATGGAGAAGCGTTGCTGGAGGTTGACAGTGTGATTATTTGCACAGGAACCAGAGCGCTGACCAAAGTCAGAGACGGATTCCGCGATGTGGCTTTTGATGTCATCAATATTGGCGACTGCAAGAAAGCTTCTAATATGCAGCATGCCATTGAGACAGGATTTGACGCAGGGTATATTCTTTGATTATTTGACATAATATCATAATATTTTGAGAGCAGAATTTTGAAAAAAAACGGGACTATCCGAGAACGCCAAAACGTTGTGATAGGCCCGTTTTTGTCTTAGCGCTGTACTTGTGATAGGATAGAGGAGAACTACAGGTTTGTTTCAAAATTTTCTGAATGGAAGTGAAAGTCTATGCGCTTAGAACAACTGAAATATCTGGTAGAAGTCGCCAACTGCAAGTCTATTAATAAAGCGGCGCAAAATTTGTATATCACACAGCCAGCGTTGAGTATCGCCATCAACTCTCTGGAGGAAGAATTGCAGTATCCCTTGTTGAAACGTACCAAAAAGGGTGTCATCCTGACAGAAGATGGCGCCCGCGTTTTGCAGGAGGCTCAGATGGTGCTGAATACCATTCAGAATTGGTATCTGGCCAAGTCGGAGCAGGACTATGAATTGGACGGCGTTGTGCATATCCAGGCCATTCCCTCTATTTGTGTTGCCATGTCCAATACCTTAATTTTTGAGTTACAGAAAAAATATCCCAAACTGTCGGTGTTTCTGCACGAAAAAACGCCGCAGCACATGGTAGAAACCATCGCCAACAGCGCGGTGAATATCGGCATTGTTTCTTATTTGCAGGATAAGGAGAAAAAGTTGCTGCAAAAGGCGGAACAAAATGATTTGCACGCGGAAAAGCTGGCGGAGGATGAGCGCTGCGTGATGCTGAGTACCAAAAATCCTTTGTCTGAAAAAGAATTTTTGACCAAAGAGGATTTGCGCCAGTTGACCTTGGCCTACTATTCTGATTTGACCGACAATATTTCTGAATTTTACCGAAAGTATTTTAATCCAGAGCGTTGTTTTCGGTTAAACAGCCGGGAAAGCATTTTGCAGTTGGTAGCGGAAGATGGCGCCGCTGCTGTGTTTCCAGAAAAAACAACCAGGAGCAGTTATTTTATCAAAAGCGGTTTAATTCGGCCTGTGCCAGCGGCTGGCCTGGATACGAAAATTTCATATTATTTGCTATATCCTGAGTTAAAAACCATGTCGGTCAATGAAATACGTATGTTAGATATTATCCGCGAGCAGTTTTCCTGCTGCCTTACCGAGGGGCGAGGCTGTGATTGCGATGTATAAAGCAAAATCGAAAACTTTTGTGTTGCGCGGTTATAAAAGTTACTGAATAATACGTTATAAAAAATCAAACTTATGCAAGCTAACGATATTGTGCTATGCTATGTATAAATAATGAAAATATAAAGAGAAACCCGGGACAGTATCAATATTTTTTCATTTCAAACCCAGACTTTGAAGGCTGCCGGCCTTTGACTGGGCAGCGCAATGAAGATACCTTGCTTGTATTTTATTAAAAAAGGGAGCGAATGAAATGAAACCAGTTTATAAAGAAAAATATCCCCATCTGTTTGAGCCAATGTATGTGGGGAAACATAACGTACGTTTTAACAACCGTGCCTGTATGGCGCCAATCGGTTCCATTGCTACCGGCGGCGGGGAAAGCAGCGAAGGCCGCATCACCCAAAACGGTATTGACCAGGTCATGAATTATATTCGCGGCGGATTTTCTACGGTAGCGCTGCCGATGGAAGTGCCCATTGACGGCGGCCATGAACACATGTTTAACTTAAATCCCAAAACCTGCAACCAAATGAATTTTCACCTGCTGCAGCGCTCCGTGCATGCGTACAGAGGCTTAACCTTTGCCGAATTGCTGCACTGCGGGCCTTTTGTAAATCTGCCTGATTATCCTAGACTGGGCGCCGATACCTATGTGACCAGCGGTTATCAGGTAAAAGCGGCTACCTTGGAAGATATGAAAGGCATTTGCGATTTATTTGCCCAGTATGCTGTTTGGGCTAAAATTGCTAAATTTGACGGTCTGATGATTCACATGGCGCACGGTTGGTTATTTAATCAGTTCTTATCGCCGCTGACCAACCACCGCACCGATGAATTTGGCGGCAGTGTGGAAAATCGCTGTCGGTTCCCATTGATGGTATTGAAAGCAATCCGTGATGCGATAGGCGATGATTTGTTAATCGAACTGCGCTTAAACGGCAACGATGAAGTAGAAGGCGGCATTCTGCCGGAAGACGCGGCCCAGCAGGTATTGCTGCTGCAGCAATATGCCGATATGATTCATATTACCTGCGGCCATCGTGTAGACGCCTTGTCCCGTCCAAAACAGCATCCCAGCAATTTCTTCCCGATGGCCCATAACGCCTATGCCAGTGAAATTGTAAAGAATACGCCTGGCGTTAAAATTCCAATCGGCGTAGTAGGCGCTGTTTATACGCCGGAAATAGCCGAAGAAATTTTGGCCAAAGGGCAGGCTGATTATATCTTGATGGCCCGTTCTGCTATGGCTGACCCGGAAATCATCAAAAAAGCCAAAGAAGGCAGAGAGGACGATATTCGTCCTTGCCTGCGCTGCAACTACTGTATGGATCATGGCCGTCGGGAAGCTTTAACCACCGAATTGCATTTGCTGAGCCATCCGAGCTATGACCGCCATTGCGCTACCAATCCACTGGCCTTCCAAAGCTTATCCAAACGGGATTTCCCGCCAGCGGACCGGAAAAAACGGGTTGCCGTGATCGGCGGTGGTGTGGCCGGTATGGAAGCGGCTATCAGCGCAGCAGACCGGGGGCATGAAGTTGTGCTGTACGAAAAAACCGGTAAGCTGGGCGGTCAGGCTTTATTGTCTGATGTGATGCCTTTCAAAAAAGAAATGAAGCTGTTCCATGAATATCTGGAACAGCAGGTGAAAAAACGCCGCAGCATTGTAGTGATGATGAATACCACCGCAACCCGCGATATGATTGACGAACTGGATCCCGATGCCGTCATTGTAGCCGTAGGCGCAGAACAGATTGTGCCTAAAATTCCTGGCGTAGAAAAAGCTATGCTGTCCTTTGATGTGTTTGGCAATGAAGATAAAGTGGGCCACAATGTTCTGATTGTCGGCGGCGGTGATATCGGCGTTGAACTGGGTATCCATTTAAATCAGTTGGGCCATGCAAGTACCATCGTGGAAATGGGCCATTACATTGCGCCGAAAGCACAGCTCACCGAGCGGATTTCTTATTTGGAAGTGATGGAGCAGGAAAAAGTTGTGACCATGGTAGATACTGCCTGTGTAGAAATCACTGACAAAGGCGCTTATGTAGAAAACGGCGAGGGCCGTCAGTTTATAGAAGCCGATACCGTGATTATCTGCGTGGGGACCAAACCGTTAGCAGAAGAACGGGATAAATTTATTGACGTAGCCTTCGATGTAATCAACGTCGGCGACTGCGTAAAAGCCTCCAGCATTGTCCATGCCGTACACACCGGCTATGACGCAGGCTTGACCATTTAGAGATTGTTTCGATAGAAGTATATATTTTTCATAAGGTGAACGCCTTCTTTGTCTGGATAGCCAAACAGAGAAGGCGTTGTTTTGTAAATAGCGGGTTATGGAATGGAAAAAATTGCTGTTTCGTTTTTATGAATAGAAGAATCGGACAAAGGAGTTAAGTTGTCTGATGTTTGGCTCAGGAAGCGGGCAAAAGATTTCTTGACAACCTGTCGCTTTTATGAAATAGTATGGTTGTACTGCTGTTGATGGTGTAATCTGATAAGTGAAAATACGTAAAGACAATACATAAAATAGAGGTGTTCTGATGAAAAAATTATATGTAGTTGGTTTGGGGGCCGGCGCTAAGGAAAATCGTACTCTGCAGTGTCAGCAGGTGTTGGCGGAATGCGATGTCATTGCCGGATACACGGTATATGTGGAGCAGGTGCGGGACGAATATCCGGACAAGGAATACCTGGTGACTGGTATGATGAAGGAAACAGAGCGGTGCCGCATGGCCATCGAAAAGGCACTGGAGGGCAAAACGGTGGCGATGGTTTGCAGCGGTGACAGCGGCGTTTACGGCATGGCCGGTTTAATTTATGAATTGGCGCAGCAGTATCCGCCTTTGGAAATTGAAATTGTATCCGGCGTGACGGCGGCTTGCAGCGGTGCTGCGTTGTTGGGCGCGCCGTTGATTCACGACTTTGCAGTGATTAGTCTCAGCGATTTGCTGACGCCCTGGGAAAAAATCGAAAAACGGCTGCTGGCTGCTGCGGAAGCTGATTTTGCCATCTGCATTTATAATCCTTCCAGCAAAAAACGGCATGACTATCTGCAAAAAGCCTGCGATTTGATGTTACAGCATCGCAGCCCCGAGACGGTTTGCGGCATTACCCGTCAAATCGGACGGGCCGAGGAAGCAGCAGAGGTGCTGACGCTGGCAGAATTGCGCAACCGGCAGACAGATATGTTCACCACCGTGTTTATCGGCAACAGCCAGACCAAGCGGTTAGGTGATAAAATGGTGACGCCCAGAGGCTACCGGTGCGAAAAATAGAGCGACTGTCGGCGTTAATAAAGATATATAAAGCAGGCAATTGCTAAAACTGAGATTGCATTGCCAGAACATTGGCAAACTATTGAC
>CABUKW010000064.1 GCA_902492275.1 uncultured Peptococcaceae bacterium | reverse complement strand
AAGAAGATATGAAAGAAAATAACCATGAATAGCGTGGGAGTAAGATTCATTTAGGGAGATAAAGGCCAAGACTGTAAAGCTTCGATATAAAGGGCTTTCATGACTTTTTTCCCTAACAACTTAACAGAACCATTTATTATACGAGGAGAATCACTATGGAAATAAAAGAAATGATTGACTTTACATCCAAAAAAAGATTGGCATCCTTAAAAGAAAGAACAAAAAGATGTGTTTGCAAATACTGTGGTGGTAAACTACAATTGCGTCAAATCGTATTCAGCACTTTCGAAGATACCAGAATAGAAATTTTTTGTAAAAATTGTGACAGAATTGAATATGGCGTTGAACAAGAAATATTTAAAAATGCTATATTTTATGTAGAAGAAACAAAATTCAATTGTTACCCTGATTTAGATGACAATAAAAGGACAAAACAAATGTCTTCAGCAAAAGTTTGTGAAATTATGACATGGATTACACAAAATATGGGGTTTTTAGGTCCAGACGGCTTCATAATACAGCCTAGAATCAATGACCACTATGCCGGAGAGTGCCTTACTTTAACTGATCGAGATTTAGAATCAAATGAACACAAAATGGATGTGATGCTATAATGAATGACTATCTAATTGAACTTGAAAAATTATCCTGTAAAATTGGCTATAAATATCTATCAAAAGATATCACTTGGCAAGTCAAAAAGGGGGATCGATGGGTTGTATTTGGCATGAATGGATGTGGCAAAACTACATTGCTTAGTATCGTTGCCGGATTTAAAAATTTTTCCTCTGGTAATGTCAAATTATTGGGTAGGGAACTCTCTGAAACAACAATTATACAGGTTCGTAAAAAAATTGGTTGGATATCTGCCTCATTCTTCGATAAATGCTACACCAAAGAATCTGTAATTGATATTGTATTATCTGGAAAATTTGGCACATTGGGTCTTGATGGAACTATAACCGTAAAAGATCGAAAACATGCAATGGAATTATTATTAGAACTGGGTCTAGGCAGGAAAAGTGAATATGCTTTTGATATGTTATCAAAAGGAGAGCGTCAAAATGTACTAATTGCCAGAGCTCTTTTTTCTAAACCTGAAATTTTAATTATGGATGAGCCCTGTACGGGATTAGATATCTACAATAGAGAATATTTATTCCAAACCATAGAAAAACTTGCAGCTCGAAAAAATATAACACTTATCTACATAACACACTATGTAGAAGAAATATCTCCAATTTTCACCAATTGCTTATTGTTAAAAAATGGTAGGGAATTTATCCAAGGAAATATCAGAGAAATTTTCACCTCTTCGATACTCACTGACTTTTTAGACCATCCTGTAGAACTTCAAAAAAGAGAAGACGAAAGTTACCAAATAAAAGTAATCAACATCACCGCCAACATTATTGATTACATAGACTACTAAAAAATAAGGAATGAGTAATATGTCACTAGATCTTAATGGACTGAACAGAATGAAACAAATGCGCGATTTACAAGCAGCAGATGAGATTGCACAGAAAGCTGCACTTGGCTGGTTTGATACAGATTTCTCCATATATGGTTGTGCGTTTCTTAAAAATAATGAACGTCATTATCAAATAAGTAACGATATTAATAAAATATATGATTTCATAGAACAAGGCACTCAAAATAATTTTTGTCCTACAAATATTGTCACATTGACAGAAAAATATCCAGTTCCAATTGGAATGAAAGAACACGTTACAATCGAAGTAAAAAAAATCCTCGCAAAAAAAATGCAAGCAGATTTCCCTAAAGAATTTTTACTTTTTTTAGAAGAATTATCAATAATTGCCGAAGAAAACACCGCCACAGAATTTCTTAAACAAGAACAATGCAAATTGAGCGGCTGTTTTAATGAACACCAATTAAGCTGGTTCGAAAAACAACTTAATTATTTTTATTTACATCGAAAAATCACTTCTGCAAATTATTATGAATTTATGCTCTGGCTAAGCGAGGAAAGAAAATATATGCTGGATTGTATAACCACAAAAGGTTCATGTGAAAAGGCTTTCTATGGTGTCGCTTATATCGTTCCATCTGGTATAAAGTATTTTATAAACGCATGCAAGGAGCATGTATATGGGAAACAATACCAACTAGAGCACCAAGGAATTTTCGTTACCCCATTATATTCTGAGCTACTCTATTCTAACCAGGTTACAATCAAACCGGCTGTTTTAAAAAAACAATTTGAGTTTCACATAAGAGAGTATCTAAATGATACATTTATACAAACATGTCAAATACTTTGTACTCAAAATACAAATATAGATAGAAATAAATTTGAAAAGTATCTACACAACATACAGCAAAATTATGGCTCCGCAGCAAAAGAAACTTTACAGCAATATGGTTATCGTTGGGGAATTCTATATTTATAACGATACCAATTTTATTAATACAATACGTAAAAAATATTTCATCAAAATCATTCCCTAAAGTTCGAATAAAGCTGTTACAATTTTATTCGTCAGTAAAATTTCTGCTCGACTCTTTTCTCTATCTCACAATGAGCGAGGGCCGTCGCACGAAGAGAATGTCGAGTAGCTCCTTCGTACTATAAAGTAGCAGGAGGAATGATTGAGTGAAGTATAAAATCCCTATTTTTATACTCTTTATTTAGCAAAACCAAAAAATTACTTAATGCACTGCCGTTACAAAACTCCCCAGACAGTGACAGCAATCCTCCTATTTTCTGCCTACAAAAAACAGCGTACCGCTTTACGCGATACGCTGTCAAACCGTAGCAGCCGATTAGTTCTGGCTAGCCAGGTGATGATACATTTCATCCAACATTTCGTCAGTGATGTATACTGGATTGTTACGCAGGTTTGGATGAACGCTGATGCGAACCAAATCAGCAATCTGTTCTTCGTTCAGGTTCAAGTCTTTCAAACCATTGCGCAGACCTAATCTTGCTTTCAGAGCATGAATTTCGTCAGCCATTACATTCATATCACGGAAGCCAAGTTTCCGAGCGAATTCGTCCATACGTGGACCGACTTCTGGGTCGTTTGCATTGATGTGGGCAAAGTAGTCTAAAGTAATACCGCAAGCTTCGCCGTGAGGAATGCCATGAATGTTGGTCAATGGGAAGGAGCAAGCATGGGAACCGGTGGTCAGTGGAATGGTGAAAGCCAGACCAGCCATTACAGATGCTTCGCACATTTTTTCTCTAGCTTCTACATCCTGTGGGTCTTTGTAAGCCCGTTCCAAATATTTGAATACCAAATCGCAAGCATGTAAAGCAACTGCATCACAGATTGGCTGATGGTTTTTGCTCCAGAAGCCTTCTACAGCGTGGCACAGTACGTCAATACCGCAGCCTGCAGTTACTTTTGGCGGGCAGCTATAGGTTAATTCTGGGTCGATAACAGCCAGGGTCGGATAGAAGTTTAAGCAGTTGATTGGAGCTTTTTTGCCGATTGCATGGTTGGTTACTACAGATACTTTTGTAACTTCAGAACCGGTACCAGCAGTCGTTGGAACAGCAATCAGAGGCAGATGTTCTTTTGGCAACTGTTTGCCTGTTCCATGATATTCAGCGATAGATTCATTGGTCATGCATACGCTTGCAGCAGCTTTTGCAGCATCCAGAGCGCTGCCGCCGCCTAAAGCGACTACGAAGCCGTGTTTATTTTTTCTGATTAATTCAGCGCAAGCATCAATTTCAGTCACGTCTGGGTTTGGAGAAACATCACCAAAAGCAGCAGTTAAAGCACCTTTACTGCCATCAACGATTTTCTGAGCCAGACCATTGGTCATAAAGAATTTATCTGCTACCAACAGACCGTTTGCAATGCCCAGTTCCTGAGCGATTTCATCAATTTTGTTGATTAAGCCAGCGCCGAATCTGATTTCTACTGGCTGAATGTAATTCCAAGATGCCATGATTAAAATCCACCTTTCAAGAATAAAATATAATTTTATCGTTTGTTTTTATGCTTAGTAAGACAGGCCATCTACTCTTGTGTAAATAGACAGCCTGTCAAGATTTCATATTTGCAGCTTACACGCAGCTTATTTTTTCACAAAGTGAAATTATTTTACAATAGCCATAGCTGTGGTGTAGTCTGGGTTCTTTTCTACAGTTGCTAACTGTTCGTCAATCCAGGTCAGAACTGCATCAATTTTTGGCAGTACTTCATCCAGTTCTTCTTTGGTGATGGTCAATGGTGGGCAAATGGACATGGTGTTTTCACGACCATACAGGTGAACATTGTATTCGTTTTCCAATTTAGCAATAGCCTGAGCTTTGATAGCATTTGGGCAACCATAGTAATCTAATGGTTCACGGGTTTCTTTGTCTTTCACCAGTTCAAATGCTGTGAACAGACCGATGTGTCTAGCTTCGCCAACGCAAGCATGTTTTTCTACCATTTCATCTTCCCATTTAGCCAGGTAAGCGCCAACTTCATTTACATGGTCGCAAACGTTGTGTTCCAGATAGTAGTCAACTGCTGCATTACCAGCCGCGCAAGCCAGTGTATGACCACTGTAGGTCAGACCGCACTGCAGTACATGTTCTTCAAAGTATTTGCTGATTTCTTTGCTCATGATTACGCCGCCCAGTGGAACATAGCCGCAGGTAACGCCTTTTGCGAAGGTGATGATATCAGGAACGATATCAAAGTTCTGCCAGCAGAACATTTTACCGGTACGACCGAAACCAGCCATAACTTCGTCGCAGATCATCAGGATGCCGTATTTGTCGCACAGAGCGCGTACGCCTTCCATGTAGCCTTTCGGTGGAATCAGAACGCCGTTAGCGCCAGTGATGGATTCCATCATGATAGCTGCTACATTGTCGGTACCTTCATAGTGTAACTGTTCTTCTAACAGATGCAGATAATATTTAGTAGCTTTTTCTTCGTCTTCTTTAGCCCAACCATCATGATAGGTGTATGGGTCGATGAATTTTACGAAACCGTTAGCACCGCCAACTTCTGCAGCGAAACGTCTCCAGTCACCAGAAGCATTGGAAGCACCTAAAGTAGCGCCATGATAGCTTCTGTAACGGTTGAAGATTTTGGTACGACCTGTGAAGTTACGTGCAATTTTCATAGCATTTTCGTTAGCGTCTGCACCAGCGTTGGTGAACAGTACTCTCTGGAAATGGTCAGCACCAGCGATGTCTACGATTTTTTTAGCCAGTGTGGATTTTGCTTCAGTAGCATAGCAAGGAGCTGCGAAGCACAGTTTGTCTGCCTGAGCTTTGATAGCGTCTACGATTTCTGGCAGGCTGTGGCCCAGGTTTGCGCAAACCAACAGAGAGGACATATCTGCGATTTTATTTCCGTCGTAATCATACAGATAGATTCCTTTACCGCTTTCGATTGGTCTAGCAGCACCGCCGGATTTGGACCAAGACTGAGCGATGTACTGTGCATGCATTTGAGAAATTTCTTTTCCTGTTAATGCCATTTTGAATTACCATCCTTTCAGAATATAAAAAATATTTTTAAGAAAAGAACCGGCCTCTCATTTATGAAGGTCAACCGCATCCCTTTCATGTAACCTATAAATATAATATATCATAGCCAAAAATTTTCAATATCTTTAAGCATAACTTTTTCTGTGCTATCGCACACAGGGGTTTATACTTTCCATAAATTTTATTCATTTTATGCAAATTTATTGCATTACATAATCTTTTTCAACATAAAGGCGATACTGTACAACAGCCTTGTATCCAGTTCGGACAGGTCACAGTTCAACATTTCTTCAATTTTGTTAATCTTATAATTAATTGTATTTCTGTGTACGAACATTGCCTCTGCCGTTTCCTTCACACTGCCGCTGTGCTCCAAATAACATTGCAGAACGTCGCAATAATTGGTCTGGTTCAGCTTGTCATATTCCACCAGCCGTTGAATGGTTTCAGCATAGTATTCGTTGATAACGTCCTGGTTTTCAATATCCATCAGCAATTTATAGATGCCTAAGTCCTGATAGGCCACCACGCCTTTGTCATTCTGCATATTTTTTTGCAGCTTCAGCACCTGGCAAGCCTGTCGATATGATTTCCCGATATTTTGTGCGTTGAGATTACACCGGCCTATGCCCACATAGCACTGTTCTTTCTGAAAATTGCAGCGTTTCAGCATATCGGCAACGGCTTTTTTCACCTGATCTTCCGTATATTCGGCAAACAGCAGCACAATGTTGCCGCCCAACTCAAAGGCGAAGGTTTTCTTGCGGGAGAAAATCATGTAGTTTTCCATCGATTTCAGATACCGCTGCAGTTTTTCCTCCGATATTTTTTCGCTGCCATCCACAATATCAACGACTGTTATACAATAGGACCACGTGCGCAGAAAATTATTGCGCTCTAACTGCGGCACATACAATTCCTCTTGATTAGAAAAGAAGATGGCATTTTTTACTGCACTGGACAACTCCAGATTATACTTGTCCGACTCGGTAATCATATAGCAGAAGGTACGCATAATTTCCGCCATATGTACCTGCCAAGGCACTGTAAACAGCGGAAACCCTTCTTGATTGCAGTAGTCAATCACATCCTTGGGAATTTCCTTAATGAAAGGACCAATATTGACAACCATTCCACTTGCTTTATGTTCATTATTGGATTTGGCTAAATCCAGCAACGTTTCCTCACTGCTTAACCCTACGCCGGTGGTAAAGGCGATTTCCTGTCCATCCAAAAAAGATGAAATCGCGTTGCTTTCTACCATGTGCAACCACCGCACCACGTTTCCCATACCTTGTTCGCCAGCTACTAACGTCATATCCTGATTTTTTACGCTCTCATATAAATCAGATAATAACACCGCCATTTTTTATCACCTGTCCTTTCCGTTCTCACCATGTTGTACTTTATTTCATTGTACTGTTTTTCCTACTTTCTTGCAAGGTTTTTGTGCTCATTTCACAATAAAAACTCATTTTTATCAAAAATTCGGTATTCAGGCACAAATTTTTCACCTGCAAGTTTCATTTTCTTTCTGTTAAAACGGAAAGTGGCAATGCAAATATACGGTGTACGAAAATCACTATTTCATTTTGCTACTTCATGTTTCATGGTCATTCCGCTACAGCCAGCGCTATCTGCTTATGGTCAGTTAAATTTATCACCCGCAGCCGGTCTTCACTGTACACATACAGCTTGCCATTGGGCGCTAAAAAAGGCTCGCCGTCCACATAATCATGCACTTTGTGCAATTTATTTTCACTGTCGATATAAAAATAACCGTCTTGAACTGGATTCACCTTGCTGCTGAACATTGGATTCTGCAGGTCATCTTCTTCACCAAAATAGATAGCCCGTACATAAAGCTTGTCATCATCCACGCCGATAGCTTCTAAACTTCTATATTGGCTGTACAAATCATTTAAGACGGTTTCCTGACCGCTGTTCTTGTCCACCTTTACAATCGTATGCAAGCCGTTAGAAAAGCGGCCTGTAACATGCCGCGCGCTGGAACAAAGATAATAGGCGTTCTCTGTTTCGTAAAATCCACTGAGAAAATCAGCTTCATTCCATTGCTGAATTTGCCGCACACCGTCCTGTGTTTCTAAAAAAACATACCATACATAAGGCGTGTAGGGCGCAGGAATAGCGGTATTATAATACAACTTAACAGCCAGTAAATGACTGTTTTCTCCTGAAAAACAGTCGGCCAGAATGCTTGTTTTTTCTGTGTAAGCTTCTGGAATCCCGCTCAAAATTGCCTCACCCTGATAAAGCAACTGCGTTCCATTTAAAGCAAAAGCTTCACTGACATCTTCTCCGTCATACGTTTCCCATGTGGTTTCTTCTTCCTTGGTTCCGGCCTCATATAATTTTTCTGCGGCAAAATCCAACCGATAATTTTGATAACGATCGCCTATTCTGGTATATACCGTATCCCCTTCCTCATTTTTGGTTTCGCCAAAATCGGTAATATATTGTTGGAAAAGCGCGCTGTTTTGATTCAGTTGAATCAAGGCAATGCACCCCCTGTTATCATGCACATTCACCTGCAGACCAGTTTTGGCATCCCATTGAATCTCCCAACCAAATTCCTCATAGGCATAGTGCCAGCTTAATGGAAAGTACGTCACACCGCGAAAATTCAGCAATGGATATGACTCCTTACTGTTATCCACCGCCCAACCATTGACCATAATAGGATAGGTGGCAACGGTAGCCGTATATTTGCCGCCCAGTTTGTTGCTGCCGCTCATATCGGCTTCCTCAGAATACGCTTCTTTATGCTGCGCAATATATAAGCCCTGCTTTTCATCCCAGCCAGTCACCAACCCCAATGAGCGGGTTAATTGATAGGTCATAGGGAAATAAGTCACATCCTGATAGACCAGCAACGGATACTTGGCACGTTGGTTGTCATAAACAACATCGTTCAACTCCACCGTAAAGGTCGGCACCTGTACCGTAACAGTTTGGGCATAGGCCGGATTGCTCCAAAGCAATAAGCCTGCCAGCACCACCAACAACATCATTCTTCTTTTCATAGTCAACACCTCCGCATTTTTTCTTATTATATCATACTACAAACAGAAAGTATAGTGCGACAAGCTTCTAAATTCTGCAACTTACAGGTTTTCGCAGCACATGCAGGCTATGCAGCACATATAATCCGTGCAAATGCCATCCCCACACGCACTGTTCATGACCGCTTTCTCCTACGCACAAAAAAAGCGGAAAGCAGGTATCATACAAGACAGGCTTGCATCCTTCTGCTTTCCGCATATACAATTGGTTAAATATTGAATACTATCTTCTACTGAAAACACATCATACTTCTAAAATCTGATATACTGGAGCCCCTTCACATTGCGCTGGCATTCTTAAACCTAATAAAGCTGCCACAGTCGGTGTCACATCAACCGAACGAATGACTCGTTTCGTTTTCAACCCTTTTTGAATACCAGCTCCTGCTGCGATAAAAATTGGAGATACCGAAGAATCAAATAAACCATAGTAAGTCGACAAGCTGTCTCCATGCACACGGTTTGGCCCTTCAGACAGCCAATAAATCAAATCACCGCATTCTGGACCATCCATGCCCAATAAAGCAGCCTCTTTGTTTCGCATAACGACAGAAACCAATCTTTGGCCGCCGTCTGTACGGCAATTGTACAAATCGGTAATGATTTTTTCCTCTAATGCATATTTTTCTTCTGGTTCCACGATACCTTCTGGATTTCGTCCCTTCAGGTTAATATAGATATGGTTGCCTCTGGAAGCCACTGCCGTTGTATGGGCCCAATCGATTTCGTGCTTCAGATTTCCTTTAGAATCTTTCTTTAAAGCCGTATAGCCTAACTCATACATAACCTTAGCATTCACACCGAACGGATCGCCAAATGCAGGATACTCTTCATTGCGCACCAACAATCCATGGTCGGAAGTAACGATAATACTCCACCCTTCTTCTAACAATGGCATCAATGTGCCAATATAGTTATCCGTGTCTACATAGGTTTTTTCAATATAGCTTTGTGCCTGTTCCGCTGTTACTCCTTCATTTCCAGTCAAAGCCAAGCCCCAAAAACCATGCCCCATACTATCAACATTGTGCAGGTGAGAAAATACCACTTCATACTGGTTTTCATGCACCAAACCAAAAAGCACCTTTGCCTGCCAATCACAGTAATGCTCCCAGCAATTCAGAGAAAACGATTCCACATATTTTGCCTGCTTCCCATTTGCACCATTTACTGATATGGCAGGAATCTGTCCGGCAATTCGAATAGCCTGTTCGTGCAGACTTTTTGGCCAAAACATATCGGTATTTTCAGTATCAATGGCAAAGCTCATCCAAAGGCAAAGATTTGTCCCTGCATCGTCTAACTCTACCAATGAATAAATTCGATTGGCAGTTACTTTACAATCATTCACAACAACTTCATCAATGACATCTACAACAAAGTTATTTTTTCTTGTTAAAACACAAATTGGAGTTTCACTTTTCTTATTTTTGTAAATAGAAATTTTATCATATTTGCCATTTTCATTTTTTTCTACTAACCCAATACGCCGTACCAAACCATTTGAAGTGAGCAAAACAAATTCCTTCGCCCCATCTGAAACGGTAATGCTCCAATCATGGGCTGCTACCAAAGGAGAATCTACCGTATCAAATTCTGCATTTTCACCGGCGGCTTCCCCCTCTTCTACACACAATTCGATATTCACCAGCGTTTTGCTTTCCAAGTTTCCTGCTAAATTGAATTTTTCTTCCGCTTCTGCATCCGCTTCTTCATGATGATGTTCACCGCCTAAATCGTTAATAACGCACCCTGCACCTGTATCAGCTGCAAAAAAAGCATTATATTTTACTTCCTGCGTATCAACCGAAGCACGGCAAAGTCTTTCTCCATCCACATTCGCTGAACCCAAACAAATCGCTGCAGGCTGCACGCCATCCACCACATCTAAATTTTCATGCTCCAGCGATGGCGGCCAAGCGCCACCCGGCCAATGCCATACTAACGTTTTTTTACCAGCCAGCGCGGTGACATTCCACATCTGCTCAGCCTTACATCTTGCGGAATCCATATTGTACACCAAAGTATCCAATTTTTCTGGATCTTGCCCCCAGAAACATGTAATCCCATGGGTTGACGGATTTGCACCAGTTGCCAGCGTGGTCCACATAGGCGGCGTGATAGTGGGTACCCCACCCAGCATTACCAGATCCTCGCGACAAGCGCCCATCTCAATAAACTTCGCTAAATTTGGCATCTTGCCGGCATTTAAGTATTTCTTTGTCATACGTGGATCCATACCGTCAATACCTAAAACAAAAACCTTTTCACTCAAAGCCATACCCAAACACTCCTTTTTTGAAAATTATAACAATGAAAGATTTAAAGTAATCCAATAACTCCCCACCACGGTAATATGATGATTAAGAAGAAGGCCATGAAACAAATCAGTCTCAAGATTCCCACCTTAAAAAACTGTTGTGTTGTGACGCACCCAAAACTAAACCAAATTAAAGTCGGGAAAGATTCATAAGGAAGAACAATCAGCCATTCTGTGAAGATCAGCGTAAAGAACGACGCCAGCGGCGAGAAATCTGCTGCTACTGCCAGCTGTGCCATCGGTGCGCCCAGCGTTGTCAAAATTGCAATCGGTGTTAAAAGCAAATTTGCCACTGCGCCTGCCATAGATACAAAGAATAACGTATAGCTTGCGCCTGCGCTGCCAATAAATTCACCGGCAAAATTTACGAAATATTGGTTTACACCTAAAACCGTAGCGACCGCTCCGATGGTTAAAAATGCGGCAATAAAAAACCCCATCCCCCAGTCTACCCGCTTCAGGGTTGCTGGCGTTGCCACATTAATCCCTGGAAACAAAGCAAAAATTGCAAACAAGATAAAACCATAGGTGGTATCCAACTTATGCCACGGACTAGCTATAATGTAAATAAACAATGCTGCCAGCAATACTAGGGCCCATTTTTCCTTTTTGGTCATAACGCCCATCGCATTCAACTTTTCAGAAAAGAAGTCTGCGTTCAAATTCAAATCGGATTGGTCTACCTTATAAATTTTAATTAACAAAAATTCAAATAAAATAGAAAAAACTATGACAGGCCAGTTGGCATAGGCAAAATCCATCCAAGTAACAGGAAGGATTTCTCCTAAAACAGGTTGCGCCGCCGCTACAATTGGCACAGAGGTTGGATTGTAGACAAAATATAGGGTTGCAAAGCAAACCCACATCGTACCCATCATAAGTACCAGGCCTTCTTTTGTCTTTTTAATATCCAAAACGTTGATGATACCCGCCACCATCGCTGCAACCACGAAAGCAATATTTCCAAATGTAAAAATGGATAAACCGAGTGCCACAAAGAAAATGCCCCAACAAACTCTTGTAAATTTTCCGTTGCATTTTTTCAGCAACCAATATGCCATTCGTTCCAAAACACCACACTCGGCCAAACAATTAGCCATTACCAATGAACTAATTGCTAAAGAGACCGTGGTGCTGCTCCACGCTGCATAAACAGCAGAAGAAGGTGCAATCCCTAGTAAAACATATAATGTCGGCATTAACAATGACGGTACCAATTTGTCCATCAAATCAAAAGCAATCACCAAAATACCCCAAACTGTAATAGCAAAAAATAATTTCATGGCCATTTCCATAGGCGTAAATAATAAAATAAGCGGGATAAGCAGAGAAACGGTCCATTGTATTTTTTTGGTAGTCGACATAGAAACACATCCCTTCCTTGATTTATATCGGTTTCTGAAAATAGCTATTTCCTTATTACAGTTATTATTATACAGAAGTATGCTTTTATAAAGAATCATTTTATCCTTTGTATAAGCAAACCATAACAAGTTTTTCTTGTAGCTTTCTGCCATAAAATAAAAAATTTATACGCAAATAACGCAAAAACGGAAGAAATCAGTCTGTATGATTTCTTCCGCCTTAAAAATGAACACCGCTAAGTCCTTCATCTTTTTCTCACCATATTCTATTATTCAAGGTCATCTACCAGATTGGAAGCAAGAGTCTTCTCCTCTTATCCGTTTTCTAAAATTAGTTTTTTTCAAAGCTGTATCTATTACAGAATTCGTTCTCGCATTTTTAAAAGATTTAAAATATGTTCCAACTCCAAGGATCTTGTCCGATTTCTTCGTACAAGACAAACATTAACAACTTCAATATTTTCTTTAAAAGGAATCACCTTCAACTCAGAACCGTCATCATGCGATGTGTCTCTGTTTTTCCCCACCAATCCAAAACTAATGCCTTTACCACTCAGCAATTTTTTTTGATTCAAAATATAGTTGTCATCCAGAATCACCTTTTGATCTGGCGCGTAATACTGAATGACCTCCATTACTCCATTGCAATCCCAGGATTTTGAACAATACATCAAAACATTTTCTTTTAAAGCTGTTTTGATAGATACTGTGTCACAGCTATACAACGCCATTCCAGGCGCTACCTTTGCGCCCAATTTGTCACGGAACAAAACAATTTCTTCTAAGGTCTTGTCCGCTCTCCATTCATTTTCGCCAATACTGTTATATGCTAAAATGCCCATATCATACCCACCATTTTTTATGTTTTCAATCAAATCATTTTTTGATGCTTCCTCTATCTCCAGCTTCATATATTGAACTTCCCGATATAAATATTCAATCGTATCAGAAAAATAGCTTTCTAAAATACCATATTGTATCCCAATACGGATTGTTTGATGAAAATTTTGATTTTCACCATTGGTTAGTTTTTGTACCAATAAATCATAATCAAGCAATATTTTATGGATGCCCCTCGTAAAGGTCTCTCCTTCCTGTGTCAAACGAATTCCACGAGGCGAGCGAATCAGCAAAGGTACTCCCAATTCCTTTTCCATTTCTTTCACAGACAAGCTTAATGCTTGCTGAGATATATGCAGAGCTTCACTAGCTACAGACAAAGATTTCGATTTTGAGATTTCAATCAAGTATCGCAATTGTTCTAAACGCATAGTCACCCTCCTTATAAAACTCTTACTCCATTTCTACACCCATTATATACCTAAAATTAAATTTTATCTATATACTTCTGTATGTTTTACCGCCATAAACCCTTTCTTATCTATTACCGCTTTCTCCCACACACAAAAAAAGCGAAACCTCTGTTGAGATTCCGCTTTTTTGCAGGCTTAACCGCCCAAATATGCTTTTTTCACTTCATCGTTTTCCAACAGTTCGGCAGCATTGCCGCTCAACACAATGCGACCGGTTTCCAGTACATAGCCTCTGTCGGAAATGGACAGCGCTTTTTTAGCGTTCTGCTCTACCAGCAGAATGGTCATGCCGTCCTGGTTTAATTCTTCAATGATTTTAAAAATTTCTTTTACCAAAAGGGGAGACAGCCCCATAGACGGTTCATCTAAGAGCAGCATATCCGGCGAGGCCATCATAGCCCGGCCGATGGCCAGCATCTGCTGTTCGCCGCCGCTCAAAGTGCCCGACAACTGTTTTTTTCGTTCTTCCAGCCGCGGAAAATGGGCAAATACGTTATCAAGATTTTTTTTGTTTTTAACTTTATCGTTGGAAATATAAGCGCCCATCTCCAGATTTTCCTGCACCGTCATCTGGGCGAACACCCGCCGGCCTTCTGGCACATGGGCCAGTCCATACTGCACAATTTTATGGGACGGTGTGGTCAGCAAATTATGCTCCAGATAGCTGACCTTGCCCGATTTAGGCTTCAGCATGCCGGAAATTGCCTGTAAAGTAGTAGTTTTTCCTGCGCCGTTGGCCCCTACCAATGAAACGATTTCTCCTTTTTTTACCTCCAGCGAGATATCCTTGATGGCATGAATCATGCCATAGTATACATTTAAGTTTTCAACCTTCAGCATGATAGTCCTCCTATTCTCCGCCCAGATAGCTACGGATTACGTCTGGATTATTGATAACTTCCTGCGGCGTGCCCTTGGCGATAATCTTGCCGTAGTTCAGCACCGCAATTCCTTCACAGATGCCAGTAACCAAACGCATATCATGTTCAATCAGCAAAATGGCAATGCTGAACGTATCGCGAATTTTGCGGATATTGGCCATCAGTTCCTCAGTTTCAGAGGGATTCATACCAGCCGCCGGTTCATCTAAGAGCAACAATTTTGGTTTGGTAGCTAACGCCCGCACAATTTCCAGCCGCCGCTGCGCACCGTATGGCAAGCTGCCCGCTTTGTGGTCAGCCAAATGCTCCATGTCAAAAATATGCAATAATTCCAAGGCTCTCTCATGTGCCCGCTTCTCTTCTTTCCAGTAGCGAGGCAACCGCAAAATGCCTTCCAACGTATTATAATGCACGTGATTGTGCATCCCCAATTTGACGTTTTCTTCTACGCTTAACGAAGAAAACAGCCGGATATTCTGGAAGGTACGGGCAATGCCCGCTTTATTGACCTGAATAGCGTTCATGCCGTGAGTATCAATCCCATCCAGCAAGATCGTGCCATGGGTCGGCTGATATACCTTGGTAAGCAGATTAAACACCGTGGTTTTGCCGGCGCCGTTAGGGCCAATCAATCCGGCAATCTCTGTGCGACCTACCGTTAAATTGAAATCGTCTACCGCTTTCAGCCCGCCGAATTCGATACCCAAATGGGCGGCTTCCAAAATAGGCGCTTTATCAACGTCGCGTTCCGGTACAAAACCGGTGCTTGGAATAGGTACCAATTTAGACATTGACCTTACCCCCTTCCTTTTGCTTTTTGCCAAACTTGGCCATAAACAGATCCAGTCCGTTGCGCAGGGTTGGATTATTGGTGGCCAGCATCATTACAATCAGCACGATAGCGTAAACCAACATACGGTAATCGGCAAACTGACGCAATACTTCCGGCAATACCGTCAACACAGCAGCCGCAATGATACTGCCCCGCATATTGCCTAAGCCACCCAACACTACAAATACCAAAATCAAAATAGACGTATTGAAGTCAAATTTGCT
>CABUKW010000063.1 GCA_902492275.1 uncultured Peptococcaceae bacterium | reverse complement strand
AATTTTTTGCGTTTTTCAGCGTTTTCTGTATTGGTAGCTCTATTAGGGGGGTGGATAATACAACAAAACCGCCCGTTTTCTGCTCAACCAATAGACCTGCGGGGATTTGAGTTTGCTCTGGGCATTGTTTCTTCTTCTCCCTGGTTTTTCAGCGAGTTTCTTTCCCTAATCATAACTATAAGTTTTTTTAGAGGTTACTTTGCAAAGAATTTCAAAAAAATTTCAATTTTCACCACAAAAAAGCTCAAAATGTAACGTGGATGTAACCACCCGATGCTATAATGTGCAGCATGGCAGGAAGGGATGTAAGATTTTCCAAGCTGCTAAAAAGAAAATGACGGTCAAAATGTTTTAAATGTCATAAATTTCTTGAAAATACAAAAAGCAGTCGTACAATGAAAAATTCATCGTATAACTGCTAGATGTAGTATGCAAAATTGTTTCATATTACTATTTTTGTGCTGTCAAAATTTTATAACATTTAGGACGGATCGAAGACGGGAGGTGAACCTATGTTAATTGCTTCACTGAAAGTGGTACCTGAAGACATGAGAACCAGCATCATAAGGATACACAGCTACGAGGACAAAAATCCGCAGGGAACATTTTTCAATCTGTATTACGGAGAGGAGATCGCCTTCGGCAACCTCACCAGACTGCTTCTGCTGATGGAAGACATGATGGATGAAATGGAATGCCCGCAGGCGTCAGTCCGGAGCCGGAGATTTGGAAAAGGCCGAAAAGCTGCGGAGAGAGCGAGTATCGAACAAGAGCTGCTGCCGAGACCAAATCAGGAAGCAATCGCCACTTTCAAAGTAAAAGTGCTCTTCAGGCAGGGAGCCAGCTGGCAGGGAAAGCTCAGTTGGACCGAGGGAGGGAAGGAGGAATCCTTCCGGAGCGCCTTAGAGCTGGTGAAGCTGCTGGATAGTGCATTGCCGCAGCCGGAAGCGTGTGAGCAGGCAAAACGCAGTGAAGCAGCCAGCGTAGGGTGACTGAAGAACTCGGAGCAGGAAGCGGCATTTTCGCAGCTGGAGGCCTAGCAAAGGCAGAAGGCTGCAAAGAAGAGACAGAAGAAGAGGAAGAAAGCTGATTGATGTGATGGAAGGAAAATCCTGAGAGAAGGAACTTCTTAGAGGAAAGCGCAATCAGCGAAGCGCTGCGCAAAGCAGGGCAAGAAAGAGGGAAATAATTCTAAAAAGAAAGGAGGAGAAATTTTTGACTTATTTCCTTAAAAAGAAAAAGTGGATGGCTTGGGTAGTGTTGTTGACCTTTTTGTTCACCAGCTTCATGCCTAGCAATATTCTGGCAGGAAATAGTGTAGCAGAAGCAGGTCCTGGTGGATCTGGAGGAAATCAGGCAACGGGGTATAACTTATATTTTTATGGGTTGATTCCAGGAGAAACTGTAGATAGTAATACACCTCCTGATAATAAATGGTATGGCTTAGGCGTTGGGAAAATATCTGGAGATACTTTGAAAAGTCCTGCGAATTATAATTTAGGCCAAATGTTTTCGGATGATAAAGTAAGCATCACACAACCAAGTGAAAATCCTACTTTTCCTGATCTCACATATAAGGGTAAAACGTATCAATATGCAGCTCCGGACAGTAAAAATAAGGATACTGAGGGTTATTACACCTTAAAGCTCATTCAGACAATTGTCTCTGCTGGCACTAATACAGGCGCGAATGAGTATAATCCTACGATAGCCTCTGGTACGAAGACGTTTCATAGGGACTATAGTGTGAGTATCAATGAAACAGATTACTGCACAGTAAATTTCATGGTACAAGAGCCGGATGATACGTTCAGGGCGCTTGAGAAGTATGCCCAACGTGTAGAAAAGAATTCCAGCGAAAGTAAACTTAAACAACCAAGTGAAGGAGAATTGTCAGACAGAGCAGTTGGTGGCATCACCTACACTTTTGACGGCTGGTACACTGACCAAGAATGTACCACAAAAGCAAATTTTAATGGTACAATTACTCAAAACACCGATTATTATGGCAAATATGTGCCAAAGACCGCTAGCTATAAAGTAGAACACTATCTGTATTCTAAGAATGCTAATGATGGTCAAGGCGGTTACATTTTAGCGCCAGAGAATATCAATCTGGACTTTACTGGTACAGAAACAAAAACTGGAATGATTGGTGCTGGGGCAATATATAGTTCACAGTATTTCCCAGGCTGGAAGTATGATGCTGACAAAACAAAATTTTATAGCGTACAAAGTGCTGGTACAGAAACTGAACTATCAGTAGCAGAACCCACCATTCTAGCTGATGGCAGTTTGGTAATCAGATTATACTATGATTTGGAAGAGTATACGGTAAGCTATGAGTACACAAACAGCGTGCCAAATGCACCAAAAGTGCCAGATAATGAAACGTATAATTTAGGCGATACAGTAACGATTGCCCCGGATCCAGTATTGGCAGGCTATACATTTCATGGTTGGACAGCTACAAGCGTACAGGAAGATGCAATCAGCTTCACAATGCCAGCAAGTAATGTGATATTACAGGGTTATTGGACACCGAATACCGATATCAGCTATGTAGTAGAATACGAAACAGCAGATGGAGAAAAACTGCTGGAGGATAAAGCAGTAACAGGCCAGACAATGGCAAATACTGTAACCGAAACAGCAGAAGAAATTGCAGGTTATACGGTAGATGAAGAAAGCAAATCATTGAAACTGGAAGCAAGCGGTAATGTGATTACCTTTATCTACACACCGAATACCGATATCAGCTATGTAGTAGAATACGAAACAGCAGATGGAGAAAAACTGCTGGAGGATAAAGCAGTAACAGGCCAGACAATGGCAAATACTGTAACCGAAACAGCAGAAGAAATTGCAGGTTATACGGTAGATGAAGAAAGCAAATCATTGAAACTGGAAGCAAGCGGTAATGTGATTACCTTTATCTACACACCAAAAACAGATATTAGCTATACAGTTGAATATCGGCTGCGTGATGAAAATGGTAGAAGATTGCTGCCGGATAAAACAGTACCTGGTCAGACAATGGCAAGTACAGTAATCGAAACAGCGGAAGAGATTGCAGGCTACACAGTAGATGAAGAAAGCAAATCATTGAAGCTGGAAGCAAGCGGCAACAAAATTGTATTCCTTTACAATGTGGCCGACGGTACTGGTTACACAGTAGAACGGTACTATCAGAACTTGGATGGTAGCTATTCTTGGTTTGAAACGATTACAGGCAGAACGACAACAACAAGTCATTTAGCGTTCTTGGAAGACAGCGATAAGGTATGGTCTTCTTCCACAACGCCGGGTACTTATGTATTTAATCCAAATGCAGAAGGTACTGTTGACCGGTTGATTGTAGCTGCTGACGGTAGCACTGTTCTGAAAGCATTCTTTGATTTAAGAGTGAAAGTACAGTATTATTATACCGATGGCACAACTGCAGAACCAAAGCTGATTGCAGAAACTGCTCCGCTGTATAAATTAGGCAGCGCAGTCAATGTACCGTTGATGGATGGTTTGTTGGATCCTAACATGGATTTCTCCAACTTGTGGTATACAGATGCAACAATCAAAAATAGCTGGAACTTCGATACTGCTACCATTAGCGGCGATGATTTACAGTTAATTGACGGCCAATATGTATTGGTATTGTATACAAGCGCAAAAGTAAAACCGTTGGCAACTGGCGATGTAGTTGTACAGAAAATCGTAACAGGCAATGCGCCTGCTGGCGAAGTCTACAACTTTACTATGGACATTACTGCCAATACGCCAAATACACGGCCGCAATTGGGAGATAATGAAGCCAGTCAATTGAATCTGCTGACAACAGCAGAAATTCAGTCAGCGAGAGCAAAAGCTGAAGCAGAAGGTCAATGGGAATCTGCAAAAGAAGCCTTCAAGGCAAATGCATTACAGGTTACGACAGATTCTGGCCTGAAATTTGTGATGGCTGATGACAGAAACAACACACTGTTTGGTATTACCAGCAGTTCGACGTTAGCTTTTGACTATGATGCGTATACGACCTTTACATTTGAAGGCGATGCAGCAGAAGAAAGCCTATTAGATCAGATCATCAGTTTCTTCCAGGGCTTAACCAGCCGTCCAGACAAGGATAGCTTGGTTGGCCTGAGAGATGCAGTGGTGACAAGCGGTTCTGCATTGTCCTTCCACGTAAGTGATGCTGATAACGTATATACGACATATCAGGCATGGCAGAAGGCAGAAAAAGAGCATGCTACAGCTGCAGAAGAATTGTATAAGTTCCAAGTAAATCATGGTCTGATTCCTTCTAAAGTAAAGGTACAAGTAACAGACCAAGATGGTAATATGAAAGAATATACGTTAGGGACAGACGTTCAAGCTGATGAAAATGGTGTATACACCTTAACATTTGGCTTGAAGGCTGGAGATTCTCGTGGATTCAAATTCATTGCGGCTACAGGCAGTGCAATCACGTTTGATATTCATGAAAATTACAGCAATGACAGTGGCAATTTCTTAGGCACCAATATTGCATTAGGCGACCAAGAAAATATCATTGCCAGAGATAGTCAGGCTGTATTAAACGGTACCACAGGTTCTCAGTATATCTTTATCAACAACTTCAGACCTGTTGACGGTGGAAACGGTGACGGCGGTGGCAGTACTGGCGGCGGAGATAGCTATGACGGCCCATATTCTGACGATCCATCTGACGATGACACCATCATCGACGATGGTGAAGTGCCACTGGCTGAACCAGATGTAGACGATACCGACGACGGTATTGAAATCGACGACGGGGAAGTACCTCTGACCGATGTACCTGGTGAAGCGTTGGAAATCGACGATGAACAGGTTCCTCTGGGTGACGCACCAAAAACCGGCGACGCCAACAACGCAATTCCATTCGTGGTATTGATGATGATGGCAGGCTTAGGCTTGGCAGTTACACGCAGAAAATTCAACTAAATTGAATAGCGTTCTTGTTCTCAAAGGCTTTGACCGTTGAGAAACGGGAACAATAAAAGCAGGGGCGTAACCAAATAGATGGTTATGCCTCTGTTTTTTATTTGCTGCCAGTTAGTTGAACAGGCCAAGGGCAGCAAAAGAAAAATTGAAACGATAGAAAAAATAATTTACAATATTCGGAAACTATGCTATCCTAAATAGGAAAGCTGGTACATTTTTACAATTCGTTTTTCTCTATTTTCTGCACCGCTTATAACACGCCAGTCAAATTTTCTTAGGGGGTGTGTTTATGAAAGCTAACAAAAACATTAAGGATAGTGTATTCTCCGCTTATTTCAGCGAGGACACCACCAGACTGGTGGAACTGTTCAATGCCTTAGAGGGCACCGACTATCCGCCCAATACGCCAGTGGAAATCAACACGCTGACCGATGTGTTGTGGATGGACCGTATCAACGACTTGTCCTTTGTGCTGAACGGTCAGCTTCTGGTGCTGCTAGAGCATCAGTCCACCGTCAATCACAATATGGCTCTGCGCGCTCTGCTCTACTGTGCGCGGCTTTACGAAAAGCTGCTGCCCAGAGACACCATTTATCGGACAGGCCGCGTCAGGATACCCAATCCTCGCCTGATTGTGCTGTATAACGGCCCTGCACCCTGCCCAGAGCATTACACTGAGTATTTAAGCCAATCTTTTTGGGAGCCGGAAGAAAATCCCATGGTAAATGTGCAGGTAGAGGTGTATAATGTAAACTATACAGAGAACGCAGCAGTACAGGCGGCGTTAATCGAGCGCAGTCAGAGTTTGAAGGAATACAGCCAGTTCATTTATCAGCTGCAGTTGGGCAAACAGCAAGGGCTATCCTTTGAAGAAGCGCTCAAACAGGCCGTCGACTATTGCATGGAACATCACATCATGCACGGATTTTTAGAGAAACATGGAAGCGAGGTGCGCAATATGTTATACACAGAATGGAACATGGAGGACGCCTGTCGAGTAGCCGCTGAAGAAGCCAGAGAGCAAGCCCTGAAAGAAGGCTTGGAAAAAGGCTTGAAACGCGGGCTAAAGGAAGGCATCGTTCAGGGTAAGCTTGAATCGATTCTTATGCTGAAAGGTGTCCTATCGCCTGAGGTACTTGCTGAAAAGTTCCAACTGCCTTTGGAGGATGTTTTGCGTATCTTGGAAGCCGATTCGGCAGCTGCGATGAAGTAACGATTCGTTGTACCGTTGGCTTAGTATCATACTTTATTCTATAAGGAGTCGGTGAATTGTCGACTCCTTGTTCAATCTTTACGTGATGTTTTCGTGATAATTATATGATGGGGAGGCGATACGCCCCCTCATCTGCTGGCCTATTCGTTTTTGCATAACACAATAGAAAATAAAAAACAGTTTGAACGCCAACAGTTAGCAGACGTTCAAACTGCCTTCATGGATTAAAAATGTTTCACGTGAAACATTTGCAAAATCGGTTATTCCATACTGGGAAACAATCGGGATTATAGATTTTGCGCCAGCAGGCTGCTGATGGTGTTGCTTAGGGCAACAAATTCGGCGACGCTCAGTGTTTCGCCGCGGCGGGTGCCGTCGATATGGCAGGCGGTTAGGGCCGATTGCAGCAATGGCGTATCTAAATTTAGTGTTTTCAGCGCATTGTTTAAGGTTTTGCGCCGTTGTCCGAAGGCTGCTTTGACCAAATGGTGGAAAAGGGCTTCGTCGTCGGCCTGCAGCGGTTTTTCCGCCCAGGGCGTAATGTCTACCACAGCCGAATCGACGTCGGGCTGGGGAATGAACATCTGCCGGGGCACCAGAAAGGCGTTGCGCACAGCGCCGTAATACTGGAGCGATACGGTGATGGCGCCGTAATCTTTTGTGCCGGGCTGAGCGGCAAACCGTTCAGCTACTTCTTTTTGCACCATAATCACAATACGGTCAATGGAGAAGCCTTGCTCCAAAAAGTGCATAACCAGCGGCGTGGTGATGTAATAGGGCAGATTGGCGATTACCTTGCAGCGGTGAGGTGCGCCTAGTTTTTCGACAATCAAATCGTCCAGATTGAGCTGCAGCGCGTCGCCCTGCACCAGATAAAAATTGTCGAACGCGGCCATGGCTTCTTCGATAATGGGAATTAAGTCGCTGTCAATTTCAATGGCAATCACTGCTTTGGCCTGACGGGCCAGCGCTTTGGTTAAGGTGGCGGCGCCGGGGCCAACCTCGATGATGACGTCGTCGGGGCCAACTTCTCCGGCGTCTACAATTTTTTGCAGCAGGTTGCCGTCGGTGATAAAATTCTGCCCAAACTTCTTTTTAAATTTAAAATTGTGTTTTTGCAGGGTGTCTTTTAAATTCATAGCATGGCCTCGATTTCTTCCCGGGGAATTTGATAGCTGTTCAGTTTTTTGACCAGCTGCTTGGCATTACAATGGCCGATGGATAATTGATCGCACAGGGCGGCGCGCCGTACAGCGCTGTCCGGCAGACCAGCTAAGCCCCATTGTACTAGGTCGTTTAAATCGTATACAACATCGTATTGCTGATGTTCTGCTTTGGCGGCTTTCAGCGCCCGCAGGATTGCTTCCGGTGAAGCGTATTCTACGCCCAGCTTGCCGGTTTTGGGGCAGCGGCCCTCTTCTTTGGTGATGTAGGCGTGTTTGCAGCCGGGCACCTTATCTTTTAAAATGTGGCGGATTTTGCCGCCGGGAAAATCGGGATCAGTGAATACAATAACGCCGCGCCGTTCTGCCAGCCCTTTGATTTCTTCTATTTTTTTTGCAGTCAGCCCCAAACCGGTGGTGATTAGGATATCGGCCTCCACTGCTTTGCGCAGCGCGCTGACGTCGTCTTTTCCTTCTACAACGATAACTTCTTTAATTTTGGGTTTCATGGTAGGATAAAATCCTTTCTTGTCTAATTTCATTTATATATCCTTATTATAACCGATTCTGTGGGTTGTACAAAGAAAAAAATTACCGCATAGGAGGAAACATGCTATAATATAGAAATATAGTAAATAGAAACGGTTATCTTAACAGAAGAAAGGCGCGACAGGGAGGGGATTTGGCATGCTGGATTTTTTGCTGGAGCATCATTTGTTGATTTTTGAATCGTCCTGGATGATTGCGTTGCTGACGTTAACGATTGCCACCATGATTTCTTTGGAAAAACGGGATCCTGCCAAAACGCTGTGCTGGCTTTTGGTGTTGTTTTTGGTGCCGGTGCTGGGAATCGTGTTCTATTTATTGTTTGGAGAAAATTTGCGGGGCAGAAAATGGAGCCGCCGTCGGCAGACCGTTCAGGAGTTTTTGAATTCGGATGAAGCCATGACCATTTTTCATCCGGAAACGCTGGAAACCTTAAATAAAATGGCGGAGCAGAATATTTATTTTGAGGAGATGGATTCCAGCATTGTCAGTTTGGTAATGCGCTCTGGTACGGTGCCCATTACCATCCACAATAAAATCGATGTGTATACCGATGGCCGCGACAAATTTGCACAGATGATGGAGGATATCCGCAACGCCCAGGATCATATTCATCTGGAATATTTTATTATCAAGGACGGGAATCTGGCCCGCCCGCTGCGGGAGCTGCTGATGGAAAAGGCGCAGCAGGGCGTGGAGGTACGCATTTTGTACGACGATATCGGCTCCTGGCGGCTTTATACCAATCCGATGTTTATGCACGGTCTGCGGGCCGCCGGCGTGGAAGCCAAAACTTATGTGCAGGCCCGGTTTCCTTATCTGCACCGCAAGCTGAATTACCGCAATCACCGAAAAATTTGTGTGATCGACGGCAAAATTGGCTATGTGGGCGGGCTGAATATTGGCGACGAGTATGTGCATGGCAGCAAAAAGTTCGGCTACTGGCGGGATACCCATTTACGCATAGAAGGGCCTGCAGTATATTCGCTGCAAACGGTGTTTATTACCGACTGGCTGACTTTGACGGATAAACGGCTGATTGACACCCGCTACTTTCCGGTGGTGGATACTACCAAAGGCACCAGCATGGTGCAAATTGCTACATCGGGGGCCGATTCGGCCAATCAGACCATCTATGAAGCATATTTTTACGCCATGGCGCAGGCCAGGGAAACCATTTACATCGAAACGCCCTATTTTGTGCCAGATGAGGCTATGCTGACGGCTCTGAAAACCGCATCTTTATCCGGCGTAAATATCAAAATCATCTTTCCCAGCGTTGCCGACCATTTTACCGTTTATCATGCGTCCCTTTCTTATCTGGAGCAGATTATGAGCGTAGGGGCTGAAATTTATTTTTACGATAAGCAGCCCGGCCCATCGTTTATTCACTCTAAGGTGTTGCTGGTAGACCATGAGGTGGCTTCGGTGGGTACGGCCAATATGGATATCCGCAGCTTTATGATTAATTCGGAAATCAACGCCTTTATTTATGACAACAAGACGGTCAATCAACTGTATCAGATGTTTGAGCGGGATTTGAGAGATTCGCGCCGCGTTACCGAAGCGGAGTTCCAGCAGAAGGGTTTTGGCAAGCGCATGATAGAATCGTTCTGCCGGCTCTTTTCGCCCTTGCTGTAGGCTCGCTTGGCTTTGCCTGCTAATACGGCAAAAAAGAAAAGGAGACAGAATGCAGGCTTGTTTCACAGCCGCCTAGCATGCTATAATAAAAAGCAGTGAGTAGAATATGCAGAAGTTATACTAGAAAGAGGTGCAGTTATGAGTTATCGCGCTCTGTATCGTGTATTCCGTCCCCAAACCTTTGCAGAAGTGCGGGGACAGGATCATATCAGTACAACTTTAAAAAATGCCATCGTAACGGAGCGGCTGGCCCACGCCTATTTATTCTGCGGCCCCCGCGGAACGGGGAAAACCAGCTCGGCAAAGATTCTGGCCAAGGCAGTAAACTGCCTGGATTTGCAGAACGGCGAGCCTTGTAATCAGTGCGCCAACTGTCGGGCCATCAATGAGGACAGCTTTTTGGATGTGTTGGAAATCGACGCGGCCAGCAACCGCGGCATCGACGAAATTCGCGATTTGCGCGATAAGGTGCGATTTGCGCCGTCGCAGGGCAAGCGCAAGGTGTATATCATCGACGAAGTCCATATGCTGACCAACGAGGCTTTTAATGCGCTGCTGAAAACCTTGGAGGAACCGCCAGCCCATGTGCTGTTTGTTTTGGCTACCACCGAGCCGCAAAAAATTCCGTTGACCATTTTATCCCGCTGTCAGCGTTTTGATTTCCGCAAAATTAATACGGCGGAAATTCGGGATCATTTAGCCGATATTGTGAAGGAAGAGGGCGTGGAAATTTCCGACGATGCCTTATCGGCCATTGCCCGTAAAGCGGCGGGCGGTATGCGGGACGCCATCAGTGTGCTGGATCAGTGCATTGCTTTTGCGGGAAGCCGCATTGAGCTGGAGCATGTGGAGCTGGTGCTGGGCACGGTCAGCGAGGAGGCTACCGCAGCTTTGGTGGACGCCGTTACCGGACAGGATTATAGCCAGCTATTTTTGCTGCTTAACGATTTTGTGCAGCAGGGTAAGGATATCAAGCAAATTTTGCGGGATTGTATTCAGTATTGCCGGCAGTTGTTGCTGTTGAAGGTGGCGCCGAAAGAGCAGCTCATCGAATTATCGCCGGATAGTATTGGCAAAGCGCGGGAGCAGGCTAAGGCGCTGCCGGTGGAATTTTTGGGCCGTATGATTAATCGGCTGGCGGCTGCGGAAAAAGATTTGCGTTATTCCAATCAGCCGCAAATTTTACTGGAGGCAGCCTTTGTCGATTTGATGATTCAAGGCTTAGAGCCAGTATCCAGCCAACCGGCGCAGGTTGCGGCAACGGCCAAACCGGCAGGGCGCGCCGCGCAAAAGGCGCAGCAGGCAGAGGCTCCGGCGAAACCGGTGCAAAAGCTGATAGCCAGCGAGGAATTGCTGCAGCAGTGGGCTGAAGTGATGAACCAAATTAAGGGCAAAAGCGTGAAGCTCCATGCCTTTTTATCGGAGGCCAAACCGGCTGCTTTTCAAAACGGCGAGTTGATTTTACGATTTAACCATCAATATAAATTTCATTACAATACGGTCAATCAGGAGGACAATCTGCGGCTAATCGGTCAGGTTGTCAGTCAGTTGACCGGCCAGCCGGCGAAAGTAGTTGTGGAACTGGAAAATGAAGCGGGACATATCAAACAGGAGCTGACCTTGGCTGATGAGGCGAGGAGGTTATTCGGAGCGGGGGTAACAATCGAGCTTAAAGATTAGGCCACATTCTTTTCTTGTCTGACTGTGTTGTTGTAAAAACGGCTCGCTCGCATACAATCTGTATAGTCTCGCATCGCCGTTTTCACAACTGCCTTGTCAGACAAAAAAATAATTGTGTCCTTGGGCTTGGTTTTGTGGCGGTGTTGCTGACAAATTCGCTCGCTCGCGTACAATCAAGTACGCGTCGCGTCACAAATTTGTCAGCGGCCTTGCCACACGAAAAAATTCCTACGTTCCTGATGCAATAAGGGTAAGGCGTCGCCGTTTTGGCGACTGCCTTGTCAGACAAAAATAATTGTGTCCTTGGGCTTGTTTTTGTCAGCGGCTTTGCCGCACGAAAAAATTCTTACGTTCTTGGTGCAGTCATATCATGGCGGCACTGTTTGATTGGTTTTAGGGGAAACTTTTATTTCTATAAATTTTTATTTTTAGGAGGATTTAAAAAATGGGTGCAAATATGCAAAAAATGATGAAGCAAATGCAGCAGATGCAGAATAAAATGGCGAAGCTGCAGGAAGAACTGGCGCAGACTCCGGTGGAAGCCACTGCCGGCGGCGGTGTGGTGAAGGTGGTTGTCAATGGCGCCAATGAAGTGCTGTCTGTGGAAATCAAGCCGGAAGTGCTGGATCCGGATGATCCGGAAATGGTGCAGGATTTGGTGCTGGCCGCTGTCAATGAAGCATTGCGGAAGGCGCAGGATATGGTGAACACAGAAATGGGCAAGCTGACAGCCGGCATTAAAATGCCTGGCGGCATGGGCGGTTTGTTCTAATGAGCAGCGGTTATTCCGACGCGCTGGGCAATTTGGTGGATCAACTGGCCAAGCTGCCCGGTATTGGCCGCAAGTCTGCGCAGCGGCTGGCGTTTCATATTTTGAAGCAGCCGGAGAAAGAGGCTCGTTTGCTGGCCAGTGCCATTATAGAGGCCAAAGAAAAAATTCATTATTGCAAATGCTGTTATAATTTAACCGACCAGGAGCTGTGTCCTATTTGCAGCAATCCCAATCGAGACAGTTCTATTATCTGCGTGGTGGAAGACGCCCGCGATGTGTTGGCCTTGGAACGGGCCAATCAGTTTCATGGTTTGTATCACGTGCTGCACGGCGCCATCTCGCCGATGGACGGCATTGGTCCGGAGCAGCTGAAAATAAAGGAGCTTTTGCAGCGGCTGCAGGAGCATCCAGTCGAAGAAATCATCATAGCAACCAATACCAGTATTGAAGGCGAAGCAACATCTATGTACCTCAGTAATCTATTAAAGCCGTTAGGCGTAAAAGTGACCCGTATCGCACAGGGCTTGCCTGTGGGCGGCGATATTCAATACGCTGATGAAGTTACCCTAGCGCGGGCCTTTGAAGGTCGCTGGGAAATATAAGGAGTGTTTATTATGGGTCAAGCAAATGTTGTGGCGGTTGCCGTTTCCGGTCCTTTTGCAGAGGCGCCGTTTTTGGCAATTGTGATGTTATTGGGTGTTATGCTGTGCAGTTTACTCTGTGTGATGGCGGCGTTATTGCATGGCGGCGAAACGCTGCAGCGTTCCAGTGTAATGCTGATTAGTCAGGTTTATCTGGTGCTGACGGCGCTGCTGCAGTTGTCTGTAGCCGGAGACCGTATTGTGGCGCAGGTGGCAGGCTTTTTGGTGTTTGCGCTGGGCATAGCGCCTGTGTTCTTTCGCAAAAATAATTTCCGCGCTGCCCGTTATTGTATCGCTGTGGGATCGGTGGTGGCAGCCTGCGCGATTTTATTATTCTAAAGCGACAGCTTTTTATTTGTTGTGACGGAAAGGAGGCGGTGCTGACATGGAAACATCGCTGGCAGATTCGTCTGGTTGGGGTGTGTGGATTGGCTATGACCGTTCTGCTCTGATAGCGGCTGTCCTTGTATGCAGCGTTGTTTGCGCAGCGGTCGTTTTGTTCTGCAAGGGCTGCGTGTTGCAGCGAGCAGGCGTTATGGTGCTGTGTCAGCTTTACTTTGTGTTGACGGCCTGTTTTTTGTTGCTGCTGGGGCTTAACAATCCGGCGGCGTTGCTGAGCGGCTTGCTGTTATTGCTTTTGAGTGTGGCGGCCATCGTTTTGCGCAGGAGAAATTTTCTCATGGCCCGTTGCTGTGTAGCAGTCAATGCAGCGCTGGCCGTGGCGAGTATTCTTTTGTTGGCGTAAGGGAAAGTCTGTAGTAGCATTTTACTACAGGCTTTTTGTTATCTGCCCTGGTTTTGCAGGGGCTATTGGAACGATAATAAGTGAGAATGAAAAATAGGCAGTTGGGAGGTGACTTGTTTGAAATTTCAGATTATTACAGTGGGAAAGCTGAAGGAAAAGTATTTAAAAGACGGTATCGCCGAATATTTAAAACGGCTGCAGCGCTATGCTACAGTAGAGATTGTGGAGGTGGCGGACGAGCAAACGCCCGACGGCGCGTCAGAAGCGGAAGAATTGCAGATTAAGGCCAAAGAAGGGCAGCGCATTCAAAAATATATCAAGGACGATACCTATTTGATTGCGTTGGCCATTGAAGGGCGTATGTTCACCTCGGAACAGCTGGCCGAAAAAATCGAGCAGTTGGGGCTTGCGGGAAAAAGTCATATTACATTGGTCATCGGCGGGTCCTTAGGATTGGACGCCGGTATTTTAAAGCGGGCCGATTTGCTGCTGTCCTTTTCCAAGCTGACCTTTCCCCATCAATTGATGCGTTTAATTTTGGTGGAACAGTTATATCGCAGCTATCGCATTATCAAGGGCGAGCCTTATCATAAATAGCGCAGATTGTTTTGTGTCTTCATAATTTCTCCAAAATTTTTTGCTACAATACAGACAAGAAAAGCGGAGAAGGAGATGTCGATATGTGGAGCGATAAGCAAGAGATTATTTATACCATTCAAGGTATGACCTGCGCAGGCTGTGCGATGAAAATTGAGCGATTGTTAAGGCAAATGCCAGGTGTGCAGGAGGCGCGGGTGCAGTATGCCGCCGGAAAAGCACGTATCATTTATGAGGAAAGCCTGATTTCTGCTGATGAGATTGCAGAAAAAATTCAAAGCTTAGGCTATGAGGTTGCATCTCAGAAATGTATTGATCAGAAGCTGCGGCCTGTTGGGCAGCTGGCTGGTGCGCTCATTGTTCTTTTGGCCGTTTATAATTTGTTGCGCTGGTTTGGAATAACAGATATTTTTTACATGTTTCCAGAGGCAAAAGCAGGTATGGGCTATGGTATGCTGTTTATGATTGGTCTGTTCACTTCTATACATTGCGTTGCCATGTGCGGTGGGATTCATCTTAGTCAGTGTATGCAGAATGGCGCTAAACCAGGCGTTTGCGCGGCAAACAGGGCAGCTTCGTTGAAGCCAAGCTTGCTCTATAATCTGGGCAGAATTCTCTCTTATACATTAATTGGCGCTTTGATTGGGCTTTTGGGGATGGCAATTAGTTTTTCCAGCAGTATCAAGGGGCTCATTCAGGTTTTGGCCGGTGTTTTTATGATTGTAATGGGGCTCAATATGCTGCAGCTGTTTCCAGGCTTGCGGCTATTGCAGTTCCGTCTGCCGCAGGGGATTGGCCATAAAATTTATGCGCTGAAGGAAGGCAAAGGGCCCTTTGTAATCGGTCTTTTGAATGGTCTCATGCCCTGCGGACCGCTGCAGGCCATGCAGCTGTATGCGTTATCATCGGGCAGTCCGATAAAGGGCGCGTTGGCTATGCTGTTCTTTGGGCTGGGGACGATGCCTTTGCTGTTTGGATTAGGTCTCTTGAGTACCGTGCTGAGTAGAAAGTTTACAAAAAAAGTGATGACAGCAGGCGCTGCGTTGGTGGTTATCTTTGGCGTTTCTATGCTGAATAGTGGATTGGCTTTAGCGGGCGTTTCCTACGCTGCAACGGCCAATGCTGCGCAGACAGGTGCGCAGCTAGAAATGGACAATGGGGTGCAAATTGTAAGAACCTCGCTACAGGGAGGCCGTTATGAACCCATTGCTGTGCAAAAGGATGTCCCTGTAAAGTGGGTGATTACAGTTGAAAAGGGGGACCTGAATGGGTGCAATTATCGCATGGTAATTCCTGAATATGATATTGAAAAGCAGTTGGAGTATGGAGAGAATATTATTGAATTTACACCTGATGAAGCAGGAACCTTTGCTTATAGTTGTTGGATGGGTATGATTCGGAGCAGCATTACAGTGGTAGAGGCTGGGGAACCGATACCGGAGCCGGAACAAATCAGCGTTCCCTACAGCGGCGGTATGAGTTGCTGCGGAACCTGCTGCGGGGTATAATCAATATGGGCAGAGCCTTTGGTGTGCTACCCGTCAAGTAGACAATGAAAAAAATATAAAATTTTTGTGTTGCC
>CABUKW010000062.1 GCA_902492275.1 uncultured Peptococcaceae bacterium | reverse complement strand
GTGCTATCATAAATGACACAAAAATAAATGGATTTTTTGTGAAAAAAGCTTGCCAAATGCAGGCGGGCATACTATATTGATAATAAGAATGGATTGTAAAGAGCAGGAGATGGAGGTACGCATGAAAATTGCTTTGGATGCCATGGGTGGCGACCATGCCCCGCAGGAGATTGTGCTGGGCGGGTTGCAGGCTTTGCAGCAATATCCGGAAATTGAAAAAGTGTTTCTCGTCGGGCAGAGAGCGCTAATTGAGGCAGCGCTGGCTCAAGCGGATAAGGAAACTCGCAGTAAAATTGAAATTGTGGAAGCCAGTGAAGTCATTGAGATGGCCGACCATCCGGCCACTGCTTATCGACGCAAAAAGGACGCTTCCATTACGGTAGCTACCCGTCTGGTGAAAAGCGGCGAAGCTGATGCGGTGGTATCGGCAGGGAGCACTGGGGGGCAGATGGTGGCAGCCTTGTTTGGCTTGGGCCGCATCAAAGGCGTAAGCCGTCCGGCTATCGGCTGTATGCTGCCTACCTTAACTGGCGGCAAGCTGCTAGTGGATGCTGGCGCCAATACCAATGTCGATGTGGAAAATCTGGTGCAGTTTGCCCAAATGGGCAGCATTTATATGGAATCGGTGATGGGTGTGCAAAAACCGAAAGTTGGGTTAATCAATAACGGCGCTGAGGAAACGAAAGGCAGCGATTTGACCCAGGCGGCCTATCAGCGTTTGAAAGAGTTGTCTGGGATTCATTTTATCGGCAACATTGAAGGACGGGACGTACCGGCTGGTGTGGCTGATGTGATGACCTGTGATGGCTTTACCGGCAATGTGGTGCTGAAAACCATGGAAGGTATGGGAAAAACCATCATTTCCATGTTGGAGCAGGAAGTGATGGCTTCTACTCGCTGTAAAGCTGGCGCTTTGCTGATGAAGCCGGCTTTGCGCAGTTTAAAGCATAAGATGGATTATGCCGAATACGGCGGCGCACCTTTGTTGGGCGTCAACGGAGTTAGTATTGTTTGTCATGGCAGCTCGAAGGCCAAGGCCATCTGTAAAGCTATGGAAGTGGCCTGTCATTGCTGTGAAAGCAAATTTGTAGAAAAAATAAAAGGAAATTTTGAAAAAGGCATAGAAAACTAACAACAAACATGCCGTATTACGGAAGGAGGTGACGGGAATGGATTATTTCAAAAAAATCAGAGATATCGTAGCGGAACAACTCAATGTTGACCCCGAAACCATCACCATGGAGACACGCTTTGATGAACTGAACGCCGATTCCCTGGATGTCGTAGAGGTCATCATGACACTGGAACAGGAATTTGATATGCAGATTCCAGATGAAGAAGCAGAACGAATCAAAGATATTGGTGCAGTGGTAGATTATATCAGTGAAAATGCATAATCTGAATTTTGTTTATAATAGGAAGGCAGTCTGTGTTACAGCAGGCTCCTTCTTTTTTTGTTCATAATGAATTGCGGGCTTGCAAACAAATTTTTTGGATGTGATAGCGGAAAGTAACAAAAATGATATTCATAAAAAAATAATTGTGAGTATTATTTATCTTTTTGAGGGAAAATAGTTGACCTAATTAGACGAAACGTGTAAAATATAAACACAATAGTAGTTTTGAAATAGAAGCAAGAAAAGATTTTAATAGAGTAAAAAATTAGAAGAGAGGCGCGTTATGGAAGATACAAAAATCAGAAAAGAGCTGACCAAAATCGGCCTGAAAAATCTGGGGGAAATTAAGCACAATCTGGCTCCTGCATTGCTGGTGGAGGAAGCGTTTACCAACGGCGAAGGGGTTTTAACTGATACAGGTGCATTTCGGGTGGAAACCGGAAAATTTACCGGACGTTCTCCGAAAGACCGTTTTATTGTAAGACGCAGAAGTATTGAAAAACAGATTGCCTGGGGCAAGGTGAATATGCCCATTGAAGCCGATGTGTTTGAACGGTTATATGACAAAGTGATGACCTATCTGGAAGGCAAGAATGTTTATGTGTTTGACGGTCTGGCTGGCGCTGATGTGCAGTATCAGATGCAAGCCCGTATCATCAATGAATATGCCCATCAGAATTTGTTCATGCATCAGCTATTGGTGCGCCCAAGTAAAGAAAAAATCGGCTGCTATGTGCCCGACTTGCACATGGTATGTGCGCCCGGCTTTAAATGCGACCCGGAAACAGACGGCGTAAATTCCGATGCAGCCATTATTCTGGATTTGGAAAAACGGATTATTTTAATTGTAGGCAGCAGCTATTGCGGTGAAATGAAAAAGGCGATTTTCTCTTCGATGAACTATTTCTTGCCGCAGCGTAACGTGTTGTCTATGCACTGCTCTGCCAACATGGACCCAGAAACAGGCAATGTGGCGCTGTTCTTTGGTTTGTCCGGTACTGGGAAAACCACCCTGTCTGCCGATCCAGCCCGGAAGCTGATTGGGGATGATGAACACGGCTGGTCCAATTCGGGCGTGTTTAATATTGAAGGCGGTTGCTATGCCAAAGCCATTCGTCTGAATGAAGAACAGGAGCCGGAAATTTTCCATGCGATTAAGTTCGGTTCGGTGGTAGAAAACGTACAATTCTTCCCAGGTACGCGGAAAGTCGATTTTTATGATGGTACCTTAACGGAAAATACCCGCGCCGCTTATCCGGTGGAATATATTCCGAATGCACAGCTCAATGGCCGCGGCGGCATTCCGAAAACTGTTATTTTCTTAACGGCTGACGCTTTTGGCGTATTGCCGCCAATTGCTAAGCTGAATACGCTGCAGGCCATGTATCATCTGCTGAGCGGTTACACCAGCAAACTGGCTGGCACCGAACGGGGTGTTACCGAGCCGCAGGCAACCTTCTCCACTTGCTTTGGGGAACCGTTCCTGCCGCTAGATCCTATGGTATATGCAAAAATGCTGGCAGAAAAAATCGAAAAATACAATGTCAATGTATATCTGGTTAATACTGGTTGGGTTGGCGGGCCTTACGGCATCGGCAACCGGATTAAATTGTCCTATACCAGAAGTTTAGTGACAGCAGCCTTAAACGGTGAATTAGAAAAAGTGGAATACGAGCAGCACCCAGTGTTTAAGGTATTTATGCCGAAGAGCTGCCCAGGCGTTGACGCAGAAATTTTAAATCCGATGAATTTATGGTTCGATAAAGATGCTTACATGAAACAGGCAAAGATGCTGGCCGGTAAATTTATTGACAATTTCACCCGCTTTGAATCGGCCCCCAACTTTGTGGTACAGGCTGGCCCCGTCATTGATTAAAGCTGGATATAAAATAGAAATGAACAGAGTAAGACCTTTTGTTGCAGCGAAGCTGTGGCAGAAGGTCTTTTTTGTAGGATTTGATAGTGATAGCGGCACAGCTATCGGTTTTTTGATAGCAGACGTTGTTGAGGCAGCTGGGAAAAGGGTGACAGGTGTTTCAATTTGCGGTATACTAAAGAAAAGCATATCGTCGCATAGCTCTGTCTGCCTGTAACGGCGGAACACGGAATTGGGCGAAATTCCCAGCGAGACAGTCACTGTGAAGCCTCTTTATGGAGGATAAGTTAGATACGTGGGAGTATGCGGCGCTTCTGCTGGAACCGGAGGCGCGTTTTGTAGGATGCAGAAATATGCTACATCCTGGTTTAACGTGTCTTTGATAAGGGACACGTTTTTTGTGTGCGGAGCGTAGTTTCGGCAGGCTCCTGTTTGCGTTGGCCGATTATGCTGACTGAATCAATAGGGAGATGCTTAATCTGAATTTGGAGAATGATTTATGACATTACAGCAACTGAGGTATATTGTTACGGTGGCTTCTAAAGGAACCATCAGTGAGGCTGCTAAAGAACTCTATATTTCCCAGCCCAGTTTAACGGCGGCCATTAAGGAATTGGAGGCTGAATTGGGCATTCGAATTTTCAACCGCAACAATAAAGGCGTGATGGTTTCTGCCGAGGGGGAAGAATTTTTGGGATATGCCCGTCAGGTTATGGAGCAAATCGGTTTAATTGAAGAAAAATATTTTGGAAAGACGCCTAGTAAGCATCAGCTTTGCGTGTCTACGCAGCATTATTCCTTTGCAGTGGAGGCTTTTGTGGATTTGCTGCGGGAATATGGCGGCGAAGAGTACGATTTCCGTTTGCGGGAAACCCAAACCTATGAGATTATTGAGGATGTGGCCAAGCTGCGCAGTGAGGTAGGCGTGCTGTATTTGAATCAATTTAATGAAACGGTATTGCGGAAAACCATTCGCGCCAATGATTTGAAATTTGAGCGGCTTTTTATTGCAAAGCCCCATGTGTTTGTCAGCAGCTCCAGTCCGTTAGCTGAAAAAAGCGGTATTTCGCTGGAGGATTTAGCGCCGTATCCCCGTTTGTCCTATGAACAGGGAGAACACAATTCATTTTATTTTTCGGAGGAGATTTTAAGTACGCTGGAATGTAAGAAGGATATTTTGGTTTGTGACCGTGCCACACTGTTCAATTTGTTGATTGGATTAAATGGGTATACGATTTGCAGCGGCGTGATTAGCGAAGAACTGAACGGAAAAAATATTGTAGCGGTGCCGTTGTTGGTGGATGACTATATGGAGATTGGCTATATTACCCACAATAAGATTGTGCCTGGACGGTTCGGCAGTTTATATATTGAAGCCTTGAAGCGGCATACACAGAAATGGGATATAGACTGGCAGGAAAGCTTCTGAGTTGATTGACGCTTTCTCGTGCAGTTTGACAGAACAGTAGAATATTCAGTTGGTATGAAATGGTTTGGTAGTTTGTTATAGATTGGGACTATGGCAAACCGCTTCTTTTTTGTATTTTACATAGTAAAACAGTAGGCATATACTTTTCATAGATCCAATAAGCATAGCTTGGACTTGGTTCTTGTCGTGAAAGGATGTCATTCCAGATATTGATACCATAGATGCGGATGAGATTACCTTTGAAGTCTTGCGTACCAGGCTGACGATTTTGGATGCACTGCAAAGTGCGGTTTTAAAACAGAGATAGGCTGATGAAAAGGAGAATGATAGTATGTGTAAAGAAAAAGGACCGTTTCGCTATGATATTGTCGGCAGCTTTTTGCGTAAGCCGGAACTGAAAGAGGCAAGAGCCCAATATGGGGCAGGCACATTATCGGCGGAAGCTTTGCGGCAGGTGGAGGATGATTGTATCCGCGTTTTGGTGGCGGAAGAAAAGGCCGCAGGCTTACAGGCTGTTACGGACGGCGAATATCGCAGAGCATTCTGGCATTTGGATTTTTTGTGGAATCTGTTGGGCGTGGAACAGGTAGAGGTTGCCCATTTTTCCATCGCGTTTGCAGGTCATCAGCCCAAAAGCCAGACCTTAAAAATTGTTGATAAAATTGATTTCTCGGAAAATCATCCCTTCTTACGCGATTTTCGTTTTTTGCAATCCATCGCAGGAGATGTGACTGCAAAACAGTGTATTCCGTCTCCTACCATGCTGCATCTGATTTGCTGTGTTCGGGAGGAACATTATCAGCCTATAGAGCGGTATCTGGACGAAGATGTTCTGCTGGAAGATATTGCAGTTGCTTATCAAAAGGCAATTGGTGCGTTTTACAACGCAGGCTGCCGATATTTGCAGCTGGACGATACCTCCTGGGGCGAATTTTGTTCCGCTGAGAAGCGGCAGGTTTATGCGGCCCGGGGCATTGATTTGGACGTGGTGGCGAAAAAATATGTAAAGCTGCTGAATCGGGTACTGGAAGCCAAACCTGACGATATGATCATCACGATGCATATCTGTCGGGGGAATTTCCGCTCTACCTGGTTTACCTCTGGCGGATATGAGCCAGTGGCAGAGACGTTATTTGGCGGCTGCAAGGTTGACGGATTCTTTCTTGAATATGACAGTGAACGGGCAGGTGGTTTTGAGCCGCTGCGTTTTATAAAGGAACAAAAGGTTGTGCTGGGGTTGATTACTTCTAAAAGCCCGGTGCTGGAGGACAAGTCAAGGGTTATCGCCCGTATTCATGATGCAGAGCGGTATGTTCCCTTACAGCAATTATATCTTAGCCCCCAATGCGGTTTTGCGTCGACGGAAGAAGGAAATATTCTGACGGAAGAAGAACAGTGGGCAAAAATTTCTTTGGTGAAGGAGATTGCGGAAGAGGTTTGGGGATAATTTTCTTCTGAGCGATATCATTAAATTGTTTCGCTAAATAAAAACGGATTGACTGTGTTTTGCTGTCAATCCGTTTTTTTCTTTAGTTCAGCTTGGCAGGTTACATTTTACCAGCCATCACCCGGTCGATTAAAAATTCGATTTCTTCGTATTCCCGCAAACCGGTAAATTTATGACATTGTTTACCGTTGCAGTAAAAGAGTACCGTAGGTGTGCCCTGCAGTTTCATGCTTTTATACAGCGTATCTTCGGCAATGGCGTCTACAAAATAAAATCCAAAGGGCTGATCGGTGTAGCCCTGTTCAATTTCTTCCAGCAGCGGATGCAATTCCTGACAGATGGGACAGCCTTCTTTCACAAACAGCACCAAGCCAGTCTGTTTTTCTTCTAATAAGGTTTGGTTAAAGGTTTCTAGCGTTAATGCTTTCATAAATAGTCACCTCAAAATATATAATGATGAAAATAAAATAGAGAATACCCAATATTTTCTTTATCATAGCATGAGTATGGGATAAAATACAAGGGCTCAATACATTTTACTTTTGTTTTTTAACCTTTTTTTGTTATAATAAAAAGTAATAGAGCAGAGTGAGGGATGCATATGAAGTGGCTGAAGCATTTAAAAACGATTACCCATCATAAAAAATTGGTGATGGAGCATTGTTTTAGAGTGGGTTTGTATTATCAAGGGTTGACCCATGATTTATCCAAATATTCTCCGGCGGAGTTTTTAGCTGGCGCGCGGTTTTTTCAGGGAGATCGCAGTCCCAACGATGCGGAGCGAAAAGCAAAAGGTTACAGCGCCGCCTGGCTGCACCATAAAGGGCGCAACAAGCATCATCTGGAATATTGGATCGATTATAGTCCAGAGGGCGACCATCAATTGGCGGGCATTCGTATGCCGGAAAAATACGTGGCAGAAATGTTCTGTGATCGTGTAGCTGCCAGCAAAACTTATCGTAAGGAATTATACACCGACAGCGACCCGTACGAATATTATGAAAAATCAAAACACGCTTATTTGATGCATCCCGAATCACAAGCGCTACTGGAAAAATTGTTGCTCTTACTCAAAGAGCAAGGCGAAGAAGCCGCTTTTTCCTATATTCGACATAGCGTTTTGCGAAAAAAATGGCGGAAATAATGTCAGACCTATTGACGAAGCGGTTTTAATATTATAGAATTATACTAGGGTTTGTTGTAACAAATGGCCAAAAAAATTGTAAACGATGATGGAGGAGATGTGATTATGGAAAACTTAAAACGTTTACCAGACAGTGAATTAAAACTTATGATGATTATATGGGATGCTGGCGAACCAGTTGCCTCCCCATATATCCTGGAAAAATTAGTGGGCGAAAAAACCTGGGCTAAAACAACTGTTTTAAACTTTTTATCCCGGTTGGTAGACCGGGGCTTTTTGACCACTGAAAAACGGGGTCGGTTCCACTATTTTTCACCGGCAGTATCTAAGGAAGATTATTTACAGATGGAAAGCCGCTCTTTCTTACAGCGGGTACATCAGAATTCTTTGAAAAGCCTGGTGGCTTCTTTGTATGACGGACAGGGTATTAACGATGATGATTTGAAGGAGCTGCGCCAGTATGTAGATCAGATTTCTGATCAGAAATAAGGCGGTTTTTACGGCTTCGGAAAGGAGCTTTATGCGCACTGTTTTTTTGTCAGTTCTATCCCTTTCCTTTGGTATTATTCCGTTATTATTGCTGTTGCTGTTTGCCCAAAAGCGTTTTAAGAGGCGGTTTGGTGCGGGTTGGGTTCGTTTAATCTGGATTGTGGTGCTGGTTCGTTTGCTGGTGCCATTTCCCGTTTCTTCGGTGGCGTTGTTGGCGCCCAATCTGTTTGCAGCGCAAGGCGCTGACGCTGCAGAAAAGGCTCTTGTCGGCAGTTTCTTGCAACGTATGTCCTGGTTGGATTGGATTGCCGCATTGTGGCTGGTGGTAGCAGGTTTGTTATTATTGTATCATATATTGGACTACGGCGTTTTTCGCCGCCATTTGCTGCGTTGGAGCCGCGAGCCGCAGGATGCGGGATATTATGAGATTAGCGAAGCGGTGCGCCGTATCTGGAAGCTGCCCCGTTCTTTGAAAATTCTCATTTGTCCCGAAATGAAAACACCGGCTGCTGTGGGATTTTTTGCGCCAGTGATTTTACTGCCGTCAGAACATTATGACGACGCCGATTTGGAATTGATTTTACATCATGAGGCGGCCCATTTGCAGCGGGGCGATATTGTGGTAAAGTGGTGTGCCATGGCGGTACAATGTCTTTATTGGTTCCATCCGCTGGTGTATTTGGTACATAGCCGTTTAGAGGATGATTTAGAGGCGGCTTGTGATGTTGCTGTGCTGAAGAAAATCGGGCAGGAGCAGGAAGTGCAGAAATATTACAGCTACCTGATTTTGGATATTGCAGCGGGAAAAAGCGGACGGTTTTATCCGTTTACAACCTGTCTGCAGGATACCAAAGAGTGCTTACGGGCGCGCATTGACAATATTTTTGATACCAAGCCGAAAAAATCGGGGATGCCTGTTTGGCTGTTGTGTACCTTTGCGCTTTTATTGAGTACCGGTGTCGTTCAGTTGCAGTATTACGATAGCCAGAATAGCTTGCCTTTGCAGCAACCCAACGTGGATGGGGCTGTGCCGGTTGAGGATACAACTGATCAATCGGTGGTCACTATTGATTTATATCAATTGGAACAGCAGTTGGAGGAACAGGAAGGTTAAAAATTTATTTAAGAAGAACGCACTTAAGAGCTTCTGCCTGGGAAGGTCATGTAAAATTCTCAGACAGCAGCTCTTATTTTTTTGCGCCGTAATAAAATTGCTAAAAGTGGTTTAGTTCAATGTTATGATGAGAGTAAATAAAGATTATTTGAATCAAATAGAACTTCTGTTGTTTGATTGTATATTTTGTTGATAGTGTTTATATTATCAATAAATGGTTGTACACAAGTGTCAGAACTATCAACAAAATGTTTCATCGTTTTTTCAGATTTTTTGGTATTCAAATCATAGAGTTTATTACCAAAATCAACGAGTGTTTCATCAATCAAAGAGTTACTTACGAGTGGAATTTTTGCAATTATATCGCCGGTACCTTTGCTGATATTAGATAATCCCTTTAATAAATAAGATTGGGCCGAGATATTTGAAAATCCTTCAATTTTATTATAGCAAGAGGTGTATAATTCACGATACTGGAAAGAATAATCTTCTATTTTATGCGCTACGCTATTTAAATAGTGTGAATCAAAATTTTCTAATAACAGAATTTCTAAATTTGAGCCTTTTTTCTATTTGTTGACGGTAAAGAAGGATGCCTTGTTCTGCATCACGGCGGATTTCTTGCACAAGAATATGCTTAAATAAACTTAATATTCTTATAGCGTGATAGCTACTATTTGCAATAGTATTAAATTATGAGATAGTAAAAGTTATTTGAGTTAATTTGTAATTTTATTGATTAAATAGAATGTGTAATATCAGAACAAAGTAGTTTGCGATATATGTCGAGTCTTCTTGTTTATTATACAGTGCATTTTTCGTTTGTCAAACCCTGCGGTGCTGTCTTTCTCATTCTTGCGGTTTTATTTGAATAGAAATGCAGGAAGGATATTTCAAAAACAAAGGCGATGTGTTATGCTGTACTAGAGGGATATAAAAGAGGATGTGAAAAGATGCTGCGTTTACGAACCTATAAAAACAGCGATGCCAGAAAGATTGTCAGTTGGCTGACTGAGGAGGAAGCTTTTCAAAAATGGGCGGCAGGAAGATTACGCTGGCCTTTATCAGAGGATCAGTTTCAGCGTTTTGCTGCAGCCCAACTGGAGGAAGAACGCACCTATCTGGTGACCGCTTTAGATGAGCGGGGAGAACCGGTAGGATTTTTGTGCATGACCAAAGCTGATTACGAGAAAAACAGTATTCATTTCTGTTATATCATCGTCAGCAGCAGAAGCCGCGGCAAGGGTTACGGTACCCAGATGCTGCGGCTCGCGGTGCAGTATGCTGTGGAATTGCTGCAAATGCAGCGTATTACCCTGCGGGTGTTTGAAAATAATCAGGCGGCCCGGCGCTGCTATCAAAAAGTGGGTTTTCGGGAAGAAGCCTATTACCCGATGGCTATGGAATATAAAGGGGCGCGGTGGTCAGCCTATGATATGGTCTATCAGGTGCCTTGACGTTCCATTTGACAAGATTGTTTTTGCTTGTGCAGCATAAAACGTATATGCTGTTAAAAAAATCAAGCGTTGCTTTTTGGGCTAATTTGCGCATATCACAGGCGATAAAGAGGAATGATTTTTGCAGGATTGGCAATGATAAAAATTGGAGGATGATACCATGGAAATTATGAAAAATATCAGGAAAGCAGAAGTGGTAAAACTGAAAGAAGAAGTGTCCTATCAAGATGGCCAGGTTGTGAGCAAAACACTGGTGCAAAACAGCGCAGTCAGTGTGACGTTGTTCTCTTTTGCGAAAGGGGAGGAAATCAGCACCCATGAGTCAAAAGGCGATGCCTTTGTCACCTGTTTGGATGGCGTAGGACGCATTACCATCGACGGCGTGGACTACGAGCTGCAAGAGGGCGATTCCATAGTGATGCCGGCGCAGCATCCTCATGCTGTATATGGTAAAGAAAATTTTAAAATGCTGCTGGTGGTTGTTTTTTAAAACCTATTGGTTTATGGAAAAACAGAGGCTGATGGAAAAGAAATTGTGTTTCTTCCATCAGCCTCTGTTTTTTTATGCAGCGTAAGCTGAGATTACATAGCGTTAACCATTTTTGTTAAACGAGATTTTTTGTTTGCTGCGTTGTTTTTATGCAGAATACCTTTGGATGCTGCTTTGTCAATTGTTTTGACAGCAACTGCTAAAGCTGCTTTTGCTGCTTCTGCATCGCTTGCTGCTACAGCAGCTTCTACACCTTTGATAGTGGTTTTTACTTTAGACATAGCGCTTTTGTTTCTTAAAGTACGAACTTTAGCGATTTGGGCACGCTTAGCTGCAGATTTGATGTTAGCCAAGATTGTCACCTCCTTCAGTTACTTCGCAAAAACGGGAACAGGACGTGGCTCCCGCTGGATTTACAATATGTAAAAATTTGCTCGGAAATTTGAACAGATAATATTCTACCATGCAGATTTAAAAAAAGCAAGAATAATCGCTGCAATTCGTTCATATATATATAAATATAAAAAAATTCAAAGCAGAAAAAGGGACGAGTATGATGTTTCAGAATTTTCGAAGAACACTGAAGACCGTGCTGCCGTGGTGTCTGCTCATCGTTTTGCTGTCTGGTTGCGGCAACAGCTTCTGGCAGGTTAGTGGACTAGCTGCTGAGGATGAGGAGCAATGGCAGAGCTGGATGATGGCTGGCTGGAGCTTGGGGCAGAGCGGGCAGCCCATGTCCTATTTGCTGTGGCAGTTTATCAGCGGCACCATTCCGGTTAGCCCTTATCATCAATTGGTCAGCGGTTTTCCCGTTTTGCAGGAGAAAGCATCTACCATTACCAAGCTGGTGACGGAGGAAGAAGCTTTTTATGCATCGGCTTTTGTTTCCGATAGCTGGAAGCATCGCTTTGAAAAGGTGCAGGATATGACAATTTCTGAGGCGGTTCAGGTCATTTTATATCACACCCATAATACCGAAACCTATTTGCCCACCGATGGCGTCAGCAAATTGGAAGGCAGAAATGGCGGTGTGGTACAGGCTGCCGAGGTGTTTCAGGCGGCGCTGCAACAAAAATATGGTATCCGCACGGTGCATAATACCACGCTGCACGATTATCCCAATTATAACCGTTCTTATCAAAATTCGTTGTCTACAGTACAGCAATTATTAAAAGCCAATCCCAATGCGAAAGCCGTTTTTGACATTCACCGTGATGCAGGCTTTACTTCTAAAGCGCCGACTACCGCCACCATCAACGGCAAGGCGGCGGCTCGCATTATGCTGGTGATTGGTGCCAATCAGGATAACTGGCAGGAAAATCTGGCCTTCGCCCGACAGCTGGAGACGAAATGCAATGCGTTGTATCCTGGATTGCTGCGGGATACCATTCGAGTAAAAGAAACAGGACGGTATAATCAGCAAGTGCATCCTCATGCAGTGCTGTTGGAAATCGGCTCCGATTTAAATACCCAAGAGGAAGCCAACTACGCCATGGAATGTTTTGCCCAGGTTGTTTATGAAGTGCTGCAAGACGAGAATTGAATAGGGTTTGCAAGCTTGTGAAGAAATGCGCAGCAATGGACATGTTTTCATTGCTGTTTTTATTTATGGAAGCCATGAAAAAAAGTTCGGAAAATTGTAAAAAAACCATTGCAAAAGCTAGAAAATCATGTATTATATAATACAAGATACTTTTCAAAAACAGATATAGAACAGAAAAGTGTAGGAAAAATTTTAAGGGGGATATTCTCATGATGAAAAAGAAAATTGCATTAGGTCTGGTTTTGGCCATGGGCCTGACCATGTTTGCCGGCTGCGGAAACGGCGGCGGTGACGCACAGAAGCAGGAGGAAAACTCCGGAGGAACTGCAGCAGCTATTAAAATTGGGGGGGCAGGCCCATTAACCGGCGGCGCAGCAATTTATGGTACCGCTGCAAAAAATGGCGCTGAAATTGCTGTAGAGGAAATCAATGCTATGGGCGGTATTCAGTTTGAACTGCGTTATGAAGACGACGCTCATGATGCAGAAAAAGCGGTAAACGCATACAACACCTTAAAAGACTGGGGAATGCAGATTTCTTTAGGTTCTGTAACCACCACGCCTGGTATTGCAACATCTGCTGAAAACTATAATGACCGTATTTTTGCTTTGACCCCATCTGCTTCTGCTACTACTGTAACAGAAGGCAAAGACAATGTATATCAGATGTGCTTCGCAGACCCCAATCAGGGTTCCGCTTCTGCACAATACATTTATGAACAGAAACTGGGCGAAAAAATCGCCATCATTTACAAAAACGATGACGCTTATTCCTCTGGTATTCGCGATACCTTCGTTGCTAAGGCTGGCGAATTAGGTTTGGAAGTTGTTTCCGAAACAACCTTCACTACCGATAGCCAGAATGACTTCTCCGTACAGTTGAGCGATGCCAAAAATGCCGGTGCAGATTTATTGTTCCTGCCAATGTATTATGACGCCGCTTCTCTGATTTTGACTCAGGCTAACAGCATGGGTTATGCGCCAAAATTCTTTGGTGTAGATGGTATGGACGGTATTTTGACTCTGGAAGGCTTTGATACCACTCTGGCAGAAGGCGTAATGCTGTTGACCCCATTCTCTGCTGACGCTGACGATGAAGCTACCAAGAACTTCGTTGCCAAATATCAGGAACGTTGCGGCGAAGTGCCAAACCAGTTTGCTGCCGATGGCTATGACTGCATCTATGCAATCTATCAGGCTTGCACCAATGCCGGCGCAACTGCTGATATGACTGCAGAAGAATTGAACGATTTGATGATTGAACAGTTCTCCACCATGGAATTCAGCGGTTTGACAACTGGTGGTCCTGCTACCTGGAATGAAGCTGGTCAGGTCAGCAAGGCTCCAAAAGGTATGGTAATTCAGAACGGTGCCTATGTAGGGATGTAATCTACCGTACAGGTATCCGATAAAAGCGAGTAGACCGCCGCAAGTGCGGCGGTCTTTTTTGTTACATAAAGCATAATTCTAGCAGGCTGCGATACAGATGTCAGATATTCAAAAACGAAAGTAAAAATTCTGATTTTTTGTGTGGAACAACAGAATTATGTGAAAAATTAATTTTTTTATTGAGGTGAATTGTTATGGTGTTTCTCTCCCATCTCATCAGCGGTATCAGCCTAGGAAGTATTTATGCCATCATTGCATTGGGCTACACGATGGTATATGGAATTGCCAAGATGCTGAACTTTGCCCACGGCGATGTTATTATGGTGGGCGCGTATATTTGTTTCTTTGCCACTACCCGTTACGGCATGCATCCCATTATCGGCGTGCTGCTGTCTATGGTGGTATGCACATTGCTGGGGATTATCATTGACCGTTTGGCGTACAAACCGCTGCGGCAGGCGCCTGTGTTGGCCGTATTGATTACAGCCATCGGCATGAGTTATTTTTTACAGAATTCGGCGCAGCTTTTATGGAGTTCTAACCCGAAAGTATTTACATCGGTTGTAGGCAATGGTTCTATAAAATTATTTGACGGCGCTCTGTCTATCTCCTATGTGACGTTGGTGACCATCCTTGCTTGCGTTGTGATTATGACGGCCTTAGTGCTGTTTGTAAATAAAAGCAAAACAGGAAAAGCTATGCGGGCTGTTTCGGAGGATAAAGCGGCGGCCCAGTTAATGGGAATTAGCGTAAACAGAACCATTTCTCTGACTTTTGCCATTGGTTCAGCTTTGGCTGCCATTGCTGGTGTGCTGTTGTGTTCTGCCTATCCAACCTTAACGCCAACCACCGGCGCTATGCCTGGTATTAAAGCTTTTACTGCTGCTGTATTTGGCGGTATCGGTTCCATTCCCGGTGCTTTAATCGGTGGGATTTTGCTGGGCGTTATCGAAATTTTTGCCAAAGCCTACATCACTACCCAGTTGTCCGACGCCATTGTATTTGCCGTGCTGATTGTAGTGCTGGTAGTACGGCCAACTGGTTTGCTGGGCAAAAAAATCAATGAAAAAGTGTGAGGTGTTTTCCTATGGGTAAATTAAAAACAATGAATAAAACAACTCGCAGTAATATGATTACCTATGCTATGGTTATTATCGCTTTCGTGCTGGTGCAAATTCTTATCGGCAGCGGCAGCATTTCCAGCCGTTTAACCGGGCAGTTGGTGCCAATTTGTGCATATATTGTAATGGCCATTTCCTTAAATCTGACTGTTGGTGTTTTGGGGGAATTGAGTCTGGGACATGCCGGCTTTATGAGTGCTGGGGCTTTCAGCGGCATTGTAGTAGCTTCCTGCCTGAGTCAGAATATCAGCAGCAAGCCGGTGGTATTGGTGCTGTCTATGCTGGTGGGCGGTATTGTAGCCGCCATTGTAGGGGTTATTGTAGGGGTGCCGGTGCTGCGCTTGAGCGGCGACTATCTGGCGATTGTAACATTGGCCTTTGGGGAAATTATCAAAGGCATTGTCAATAATCTTTATGTGGGCTTAGATGCCAACGGCTTACATTTCAGTATTATTAAAAATACCTTGCAGATGGACGGCGGCACCGTGCTGATTAACGGACCTATGGGGCTCACCAGTATTCCCCGTGTAGCTAGTTTCACTGCCGGGTTTGTGCTGATTATGGTTTGCTTGATTATTATCTTTCATCTGGTTAACAGCAAAAGCGGACGGGCCATCATGGCGCTGCGGGATAATAAGATTGCTGCCCAGTCGGTCGGGATTAATATCACCAATTATAAGTTGATGGCTTTTGTGATTTCTGCGGCCATGGCTGGTA
>CABUKW010000061.1 GCA_902492275.1 uncultured Peptococcaceae bacterium | reverse complement strand
ATGAACTCTTTCAAGAATATGAAAAGATGGGCTGTGAATTTAAAAAAGACGAAAATGGAAATTACCGTGGCGTCCCTCAGAGAGGACTGCAGCATATAAAGTTATATCCGGCAGCTGTCAAGGGTACTGGTGGAGAGAATATGGTAAAAAATTTGGTGAAAATATTAACAGTACAAAATGTTCGGCGGATGGGGAGAGTCACAGTTTATGATTTAATTAAGCAGGAAGGGCGCGTTGTTGGCGCGGTAGGTTTTGATGCAATAAATGCTACATTTTATACATTTCAGGCAAAGGCAGTTGTACTAGCTATGGGGCAAGGCGGCTGGAAGGCATCTTATCATGCAAACACCAGAACTGCGGATTGGATTATGATGGGTTTGCGTGTCGGTGCAAGAATGAGAAATTTTGAATTTGCCAAAGTAGGAAACCATCCCAGATTATATGCATGGGAAGGCATTAGTGTGATGTTGCCATTAGGTGCGCGATTCACCAATAATAAAGGAAAGGACTTTATGCCACAGTACTCTCCAGTGATGGGCTCTAAGAATGATTCACATTACAATGTAATTGCTATGGCTTTAGAGGCAAAGAAGGGAAATGGTCCGATCAAATTTGATGTAGAAATGGTAAGGCCGGAAGATAGAGATTTAATTAGACCGCAAACTGGCTGGCAGTTATTAAATCATCAAAAATTAGTTAGGGCAGGTATTAATTTATTTGAGAGCAATACGGAGTGGGTGCCGCAGTTGAAGACATCTAGTGCCGGATTTGTGACAGAAGAAGATGGACGTACCAACGTAGAAGGATTATATGCTACAGGTACAATTCAAGCTACTTACCCAACTGTCTATCTGGGTGGTTCTAATCTGTTGCAGGCTGCGGCTACTGGCTATATGACAGGTGAAGGTTTGGCCGAATATTTGAAAAAAAGTGTACCAGTCGTTCCTTTAGATGCTGAGATTGTGGCAATGTTAAAAGAGGAAATTTATAAGCCATATCAAAAGGATGGATTGACTCCGAAGGAAGTCATGAGAGAAATACAATCTCTGGTATTTCCCTGCGATATTTGTCTTTTAAAAAATGAAACAAATTTAAAAAAGGCGTTGAAACGTATGGAGGAAGTGCAAACTATTTTAATTCCACAAATGACAGCAAAGGATGCTCACTACTTAACAAAATTAGTGGAAGTGAAAGGGATAGCCTTGCAGACTGAATTATTTTTGAAAAATTCATTATTAAGGGAAGAATCTCGAGCCGGTCATTATCGAGAAGATTTTCCACGCCGTGATGATACAAATTGGATTTGCTGGTTAGATGTTTATATGAATGAAAATGGTGAAACAATTACAGAAAAGGTACGAGTTCCATTGGAAAATTATCCGCATCATTTGGACAAATTTATGTCGGACAATTATCCTTATTATGGTGATCCTGTGTGAGTAAATGAGTAAGAGGGAGGAGCAAGAAATATGAGCGAATTAACGAAATATCATGAACTTTCGGCAAAAGAAAAAATCGGTTGGCTTATAGCAATTCTAGCGCCGCTGTGTATTATATTAATGCCAACTACAGAACTGTTTACATTACAGGTAAAAGAGTTTGTAGCACTTACCTTGTGGGCAATTATTATGTGGGCGATGGATTTGTTACCCAAGGTTGTTACGGCAGTTATGCTTTGTGTATTTTATATTTTGTTGGGATTAGCACCAGCAAGCGCTGTTTTTGGGGGCCCCTTTTCAATGGCTGTTCCATGGTTATTATTGGGTGGAATGATTATTTCTAAAGTATTTGAGCAAACCCCACTATTGAAAAGGTTCTCCTATTGGCTCATTATAAAGCTAGGCGGCAGTTATCGTGCTATGCTGTATGGTTTGGCTTTAAGCGGAGTCGTTATTAGTTTACTGATTCCTAATAGTGGCGCGCGCGTGGTTTTGTATGCAACTTTAACGATTGGGATTTGCAATGCGGTGGGAGCGGAGAAGGAAACGAAACTCGCTACGGCTATCATGTTGGCAGGATTGGTGGCATCTAGCAATATTTCTCCAATGTTTCAAACTGGTAAAGACACCATCATTTTAGCAGAAGGTTTTTTTGAAGAGGCTGGACTGTTTATGAGTTGGTGGGAATACTTCAAAATGAATGGCGCGTTATTTTTTGCATGGGGACTCGTCAATGTTATCATTGTTGAGGTGTTATTTAGACCAGAGAAAAAAATTGGAAGTAAAAAATTTTTTCAAGAAGAGCTTGCCAAAATGGGGAAAATGGAAAAGGGCGAGATAAAAATGGGAATCATTCTTCTGTTGGTTGGCGTATTGCTTATCACACAAATTGTAGATGCCCAGTGGTCATTTCTGTTATGTGCTTGTATTTGTTTTTTGCCGGGAATTAATTTGGCAAATGAGAAGATGTTGAAAAATATTAACTGGAGTATGATTATTTTTACTGCTTGTACGATTGCTATCGGCAATGTAGCTGCGTCGGTTGGTGCAGACGCTTGGATTTCTGATATTTGCATGGGCTTATTAAGCGGAAGAGGAACCGTTGCTACCTATTCGTTGGTATGGGTTGTAGCCGTCATTTTAAATCTTTTTATGACACCGCTTTCGGCTGCATCAGCATTTATTCCGGCGCTGATAGATTTAACGCAGCAATTAGGCCTCAATACATTTTCGATTACGTATATGTTTTTACAAGGTCTTCAGCAAATATTTTTCCCGTTTGAAATCTCAACAATGCTATTGTTCTATAGTTTTGGCTATGTTTCTTATAAAAATATTACAAAATATTTTATTACGCGAATGGCGTGTAATTTTGTATATATGATTTGCATCTGCTTGCCGATTTGGGGCTTGATGGGTTATGTAGCATAAAAAATAATAGATAAGTGAAAGAAAAGTACCCATATTCAGTTATTTTAGATTACCAGGATTAGATGTTTGATTTAATTGAGGAATCTAGGAAAAACTGAAATGGGTATTTTTGTAATTGTCACAACAGTACGCTAAGAAAGAAACTATCAGTTTATTTCATCTTTTCCATCACTTTCCGCATGGGCCGGTACAGTACCAGCATCACGATAAAGTTGCCTGCGCAGTGCAGCAAATCGTAGGGGATGCCGGCAATCCACCAGGAAAATCCGGCCAGCAGACCGTTAAGGAGGCCGCCGTTTAGAATACCAGTGACGCAGTAGGGCAGGGCGCACAGAGCGCCGAAGCATAAGCCGAACAGGGCGGAGAATATGCTCCAGAAAAATACCGATTGCTGTGCGCGGAACCATTGCGTCAACAACACCAGCAACGTCCATGCATACAGATAAGCAATCCACCAGAAATGCACGCCGTATAAGATGCCCTCCAGCAGTACAAAGCCGTAAACGGCGTACAAGGTGCGATAGCCCATGCGCAATGTGAACAAGATGAGCCAGAAGCTGACCAGCTCGATATTGGGCAGAGAGGCTAACGCCAGCTTGCTCACTTCCAGGATGGCCACCATCAGTCCCAAACGGGACAAGTCCTTAGCGTTCAGCATCGGCTTCGGTGGTGTATTGCAGACGGAAACGATCGCCGTCTGCTACGGGCTGACTGTCTGCTCCATAACTGGCCAGCTCGTCGTTGACATAGATGCTCCACCAGGCCTGATTTTGCTCCCAATCGGCGGTAACGCCGTTGACCGTTTCAATCATGAGACCGTAGGGGCCTTCTGTGCCGCTGAAGGTGAGACCGTCGGTTTCTTCTAAGGCTTGTCGTAAATAGGCGGAATCGGTATGGGTTTGATAGTCGGTGATCTGCTGCTTGTCGTCTACAACTTGAATTTGGATTGTTTTGGCCCCTTCTGCTGGCTGGGGCGAGAACACGCTGTATAGCAGCGCGAAAGCTAACACAGCCACGAGCAATAGAGCCGCCAATAAAAGGGTGGTTTTATTTTGTTTTTTCTGTGCCATTATGCAGTTCCTTTCTTGAATAAAATAGATTGCTATGTTTGCGCGGTGGTTTTTATTATAGATAATTTTCTGGTCCAACGCAAATTAAATTATTTCCCGGGGAATCATGACGAAATATGGGGAATGATTTTGAAAAAATGATGATGATGCGGGATGATTGGCGTTTAAGGTCAAAAATGCAAAGAAGAAATTTGACCTTTTTTGAAAAATAAAATAGAACATAAAAATATTATGAAGGAAAAACGGCTTTAACAATAGGGTTTTCTTTGTTAATAACAAAAAACATGATTTTTTAGAATTATTTTAAAATAAAATTGATTATAATTGATTATCTTAGTTTTTCTCATTTAATCTCGATTTTTTAACCTATTTTGACCTTTGCATAAAGTGGGGTGTGCTGGATATAATATAACCAAGGTCAGGGAAAGTCAAAGAGGAAGCTGACCATAGATTGAAAGCAGTTGAGGTGAGGACATATGAGCAGTTTGTCCAAACAAATAGAAGAATATATCAAAGCGCTGCTGGAACAGGAAAGCGCTGGTGTCGTAGAAATTCAGCGCAACTTCCTGTCAGAATATTTTCATTGTGTGCCATCGCAGATTAATTATGTATTGAGTACCCGGTTTACGCCGGTGCAGGGCTACATGGTAGAAACCAGACGGGGCGGCGGCGGATTTGTTCGCATTGTCAGCCTGCAGCTGGAGGACGATGACGATATTCAGGACGCTCTAACAGAGGCTGTAGGCGATAATTTGACCCAGAGCGACAGCGAAGGGTTGACCGAATATCTCTATCAGCAGGGCGTTATCAGCCAGCGGGAAATGCTCCTGTTTAACAGCATGCTGAAGGATCGCGTCTTAACCGGTCTGGAAAAAGGACAGCGCGATACGGTGCGGGCGTCGATGATGCAGCACCTGCTGGCTATGCTGAACATGATGCGCCACACTTAGCAACGCTGCGTTAGCAGCCAATTCAACGCGTCTGCCGGTAATCTTGCCGAGCAGGCTGCCAGTGCGATATCAGCCGTGGCAGTCAGAAAGTTTGCAAACCGATGCAATCAATTTTATGATGGGGTGATAGTATGTATTGTGAATTATGTAAAAAGAATCCTGCAACCATTCATTATACTAAAATTGTGAATGGACATAAAGAAGAACGACATGTATGTGAACAGTGTGCCAATCATTTAAAAGAACCGCTGGGTTCGTTCCCAACGCTGGGCCTGATGCCCGATTTCAATATGGCTGATTTTATCGGCGGTTTCTTCAATCAGGATAACCAGTCCCAGCCCTTTGTACAAAAAAATATGTCGGCACACGATGCCTGCCCTGTATGCGGCATGACAGCCGGCGAATTCCGTCGGTTAGGCCGGGTAGGCTGCAGCAACTGCTACGATTATTTTTCCGACTATATGCCGGGGCTGATTCAGAGAATTCATGGCAACAGCTGCCACACCGGCAAAGTGCCGGTGCGCGGCGAGGCCAAGCTGGCAGAAAAGCAGAAGGTAGTTGCGCTGCGGCAGGAATTGCAGAATGCCATTCAGGCAGAAGATTTTGAACGGGCTGCACAGCTTCGTGACGAAATTAAAAAATTAGAACAGGCGGGTGGTCAGAATGCTTAAAAATCTTATCAAAAGTAATAATAGTCCATGGACCATTGGCGCCGGAGACGATAAAGATGTGGTGCTTTGCACCCGTATCCGGCTGGCCCGTAACTTTTCCAAATACCCCTTTCCATTAAAGCAGACCGAGCAAAGCGGGCAGGCTGTGCTGGCCGATATGTCCGCCTTCTGCAAGGACCACAGCAATCTGAAGTTTTACGATTTGCAGGATGTTGCGCCGTTGGATAAGCAAGCGCTGGTGGAAAAGCACTTAATCAGTCCGGAACACAGCAAGGATGACCACCAGCACCGGGGGCTGATTGTGAATGAGGACGGCAGCACCAGCATTATGATTAACGAAGAGGATCATCTGCGCATTCAGTGCTTCGGGCCCGGTTTGGATTTGCAGGGGCTTTGGCAGAAGGCTACGCTGCTGGATGACCAGATTGAAAGCTATTTTGATTATGCCTTTGATGAAAAGTTAGGCTATCTGACCTGCTGCCCCACCAATCTGGGCAACGGTATGCGGGCTTCGGTGATGATGCATCTGCCGGGGCTGACCTTGACCAAACGGCTGTCCATTTTAGATCAGCTGGGCAACTTTGGCATGACCGTTCGCGGTATCTTTGGCGAAGGCAGTCAGTCGCAGGGCGATTTGTATCAGATATCCAACCAGAGTACCATCGGCCAGAGCGAGCAGGACATTTTGACGAACCTGCAGTCGGTAGCGCAGCAGATTATTAAAGAAGAACGCAACGCCCGTAATTTCCTCAAGGAGCATAACGGTCTGCAGTTGGCGGATCGTGTGTGGAGAGCCTACGGCACCTTGGCTAACGCCCGTTATATGAGTTCGCGGGAAGCGCTGGAACTGATTTCTCTGGTGCGGCTGGGTTACAGCTTAGGCTATTTCAATCAGCTGACCTTAGCGCAGATTGACCAGATGTATCTCAACGCTCAGCCCGGTTATTTACAGGTATTGCACGGCGGCGCCATGGATGATGGGGAGAGGGATGTGTTTAGGGCGGAGAAAATCCGTTCCATTCTGGCATAAGGCTGGTTAAAATTCCGCATAGCTGCGTTGTTCTTGAAACGGCTCACTCGCATACTTTGTGTATAGTCTCGCATCGCCGTTTCAAGAGCCGCCTTGCTCTACGAAATTTTTCCTGCGCCTTATAGATGGCAGGTAGTCATCGCACTTTTTAAAAAGCCGCCTAGTCAGCCGCAAAAAATTCTGCGCCTTATAGGCGGAAGGTTGTTGGGTTGTTTTAGATTTTCTGCCTTGCTCTACGAAATTTTTCCTGCGCCTACAGGTGGTAGGTGGATGCATCATTTAAAAACCGCAAAAATTCAGTGCCTGATAAGTGGCGGTTTGCCCTTTGTTTAATTTGATTTTCAGATGGTTATAGTAGAAATAAATTTGATTCCTTATAGGAAGGTGAAGGTTATGTATGGACGTTTTACAGAAAAAGCACAGCATGTGATTTATTACGCGCAGGAAGAAGCCCGCGCTATGAACTATCCCGCCGTCGGTACGGAACATTTGCTGCTGGGCATCCTGCGGGAAGGGGAAAGCGTAGCGGCCCGTGCCTTGATTGGTCTGGGTGTAGATTTGCAGAAAACAAGAGACATTGTTTTAAAAATGCTTTCTCCTGGCAGTACGCCGGTGGGCAATGAAATTGCCATCACGCCGCGGGTAAAAAAGGTCTTGGCTTTGGCGCAGGATGAAGCGGTGCGTTGGGGCGTGAATTATATCGGAACGGAGCATTTGCTGCTGGGCATTTTGCGGGAAGGCGAAGGCGTAGCTTCACAGGTGCTGGAAGAATTGGATATAGACCCCGACATGGTGCGGAAACAGGTGATGGCGCTGCTGGGCGGCCCGTCCAGTATGGAAGCCAATGTGGGCGGTAGCGGAAAAGGTATGGGCAGCAAAAATCGTCCTACCTTGGATGAATTTGGCCGCAACTTAAATGAAATGGTGCGGCAGGGTAAGATTGACCCGGTGATTGGCCGTGATACAGAAATTGAACGGGTGATTCAGGTATTGTGCCGCCGTACTAAAAATAATCCGGCGCTGCTGGGCGAACCGGGCGTTGGGAAAACCGCCATTGCCGAAGGACTGGCGCAGCGTATTGTAAACGGCAAGGTGCCGGAGCTGCTGAAAAACAAAGAAATTATCGCGCTGGATATGGGTTCGCTGGTAGCTGGCTCCAAATACAGAGGCGATTTTGAAGAACGGCTGAAAAAGATTATGGACGAAGTAAAGGCCGACCAGAATGTGATTTTGTTCATCGATGAAATGCATACACTGATTGGCGCCGGCTCTGCCGAAGGCGCGCTGGACGCTGCCAACATTCTGAAGCCGGAGCTGGCCCGCGGCGACATTCAGTGCATTGGCGCTACCACGCTGGACGAATACCGCAAACACATCGAAAAGGACGCAGCGTTGGAACGCCGGTTCCAGCCTATTACAGTCAATGAACCGACTCAGGAAGACGCCATTGCCATTCTAAAAGGCATTCGCGATAAATACGAAGCCCATCACAATGTGGAAATCTCCGACGATGCTATCGAAGCGGCAGTCAAATTGTCCAGCCGTTATATTACCGACCGGTTCCTGCCCGATAAAGCTATCGACTTGATTGACGAAGCAGCGTCGCGGGTACGGTTGCAGACCTATACCGCTCCGCCAGATGTGAAAGCGCTGGAAGAGGAAATTGAACGGTTAGGCAAAGAAAAAGAAGCCGCCGTTATCAGTCAGGAATATGAAAAAGCAGCCCAGTACCGCGACCAGGAAAAACAGAAACGGGATGAGCTGAATAAATTAAGCGAGGAATGGAAGAACCAGACCACAACGGAAACCAAGGTAGTAACCGAAGAAGAAATCGCCAACATTGTGTCCAACTGGACCGGTGTACCGGTGACCAAGCTGCGGGAAGAAGACACCCAGCGGCTGCTGCACATGGAAGAAATCCTGCACAAACGTGTTATCGGTCAGGATGAAGCGGTAAAAGCCGTTTCCCGCGCTGTGCGCAGAGCCCATTCGGGCTTGAAAAATCCAAAACGGCCAATCGGTTCCTTCCTGTTCTTAGGGCCTACCGGCGTTGGGAAAACCGAATTGGCGCGGGCCTTAGCCGAAGTGCTGTTTGACAACGAAGACGCCATCGTGCGGATTGATATGTCTGAATACATGGAAAAACACGCCGTATCCAGATTGGTGGGCGCACCTCCGGGATATGTGGGCCACGACGAAGGCGGTCAGCTGACCGAAGCCGTTCGCCGCAAACCATATTCTATCGTGCTGTTAGATGAAATCGAAAAAGCCCATCCCGACGTGTTCAACATTCTGCTGCAGGTGCTGGACGACGGCCGTTTAACCGACAGCCAGGGCCGTACCGTGGACTTCAAGAACACCGTGATTATCATGACCTCCAACATCGGCGCCAGCAACATCAAAACGGCAGGCACCATGGGCTTCTCCGCTGACACCAGCAAGGAAGAAGAAAAGGCCGCCTATGATAAAATGAAAGCCCGCGTGTTGGATGCCTTAAAGGCCACCTTCCGGCCAGAATTCTTGAACCGTGTAGACGAAACCATCGTGTTCCACGCGCTGGAAAAAGAACATATCCTGTCCATCGTCGATTTGATGATGCGGGATCTGCACAAACGGCTGCAGGAACAGGATATCGCCATGGAAGTAACAACGGAAGCCAAAGAAAAACTGGTGGAAGAAGGCTACGATCCAGCCTACGGCGCAAGACCGCTGCGCAGAACCATTCAGCGTCTGGTGGAAGACCCGCTGGCCGAAGATTTGCTGCAGGGCCGCTATCAGGCTGGCGACACAGTGAAAGTGGACGTTACCAAAGACGGGATCGCGCTGTTGAAAGACGGCGAGGTTGAGCTGGTAAGCGAATAATCGTGTTAATCAATTTGTGTCTCCCCCCTTTATTTTTATAAATTAAAAAGCAGGTACATCAAGCCTTTGCTCGGTGTACCTGCTTTTTGCGTGTCAGCATAATCATGCCGACCACTATTTCATCATAATTTCAGAGATGGCGTCCAGAATTTTGTCATGGCAGCCGCCGCAGCCGGTGGAACAGTGGGTGATGGCCTGCACTTCTTCAAAACTCTTTAATACATCGTCGAAGTGATCCAACTGATGCAGCGCGTCGGCTACATCGCCGTAGGAAACTTGCTTACAGTTACAAATCATTTCATCTGGTCTCATTTTAAAATCATCCTCCTGATAAAAAAGTTTAGTTGCAGATTGTTGCAAATTTGCTTCGTTTATTATAGCACAAAGTACATAGGGATACCAGAGGTATTTCGCGGCAGGAATGGCGATTGCTTTGGAATATGGCGGAACGAAAAAGTGTGTGATAACCTCACAGCAGAGCAACAGACTGCACCAGCAGCAGAATGCCAGCCAGTATCAGAGCCAGATTGACCAGCACGTTAAATTTGCGGGCGTCTACCCGTTGGGCAATCCAACTGCTGGTTTGCACAGCGGCCACCATCACTGCCAGAGCGATACCAGTGAGCAGCAGCGTATCGGCGGTGTATTGCTTTTGCATAAAATGCTCCAGTACCACTAGACCCATGGCGAAGCTGCCGTTGGCGAACATGGTGCCGCGGAAGATATTTTTATCGGGCAAATGTCTGGTGCAATAGATGACCACCAGCGGCCCGCCTGAAGCGAAAGCGCCGGAGAAGAAGCCGCCGCCGATTAAATAGAGCCAGTCCCACGGTTTGGCCTGCAGCGGAGCGCTGTTGCCGCGTCGGAACAGCTGCACCAGAAAGGGCAGCGCCGATACTACCAAAATAAATAGTCCCAACAGCAGTTTCAGCGCTGTTTCCGGCAGATACCGCAGACTGAAAATACCGATTGGCATACCAATACAGGTGAAGCCGACAATCGTCAACAATTCCCGCCAATGAATCAGCTTTCGATTTTGCACCGCTTGTATAAAGGCCTGTACAAAGCTGCTTAAGGCTAACACCGCCACCGCTGTGGGCAGGTCTAAAATCTGACTGAGCAGCGGCAGGGCGATTACGTTGCCTGCAAAGCCAATAACGCCGGAGATGGTCATGGTAATAAACATAATCACAGTAAAAAGCGTCAGTGTAACCATAGTCGAACACTCCTTATAAAACGATACGTCTATCATAAAACCTACAAGAATTTTTTGTCAAGCCATTCAGAATATTTTTGCCTTTTTGTGTAATTTGTAAGAAATTCATTTTCTTATGACGGTATTTTTGCTATAATGACATAACAGATACTACCCTCAGCGGTAGGAACTTGACCCATGGTTCTCTTTGGCGAAAACGGGGTTCTCATTGGGGTGTGATTGCTATGGAAATGGAGTTGTCTGGTTTTTCATGATAAAAGAAAATCAAAAATATTTAAACCGGCTGCAGATTGTGCTGGATTTGAGCCTGGTGGCCATCTCCATGGCGATTGCCTATTGGGGCCGCTTCGTGCTGTTGGACGGCGCCAGGTCGCTGAGTCAGGCGCAAATGGTGCGGATTGCGGCCTGTGCGGTGCTGCTGTACGGTGTGCTGTATTCCCGCATGGGCCTTTACCGTCCCAAACGGCGGGAGTCGCTGTTTAAAGAGTGTACCGAGATTTTGCAGGCCAACGGCTTGGGCCTGGCCTGTCTGATGATAGCTTTCTTCTTCTTTAAAATTGTGGATTTCTCCCGCGGGCAGCTGGCCATCTTCTTTGTTACCAACGTGCTGCTGATGCTGCTGGAGCGCTCAGTCATCCGCGTTATCCTGCGCCAGTTTCGGCGGCAGGGCTTTAATCTGCGCCATTGTCTGGTCATCGGCGCCAACGAAATCAGCGATGACTTTATCAGTCGGGTGGAAAAAAATAAACACTGGGGCTATCACATAGAAGGCATTCTGGATAATTGGATTGTGCCGGCTAAGGAGTACCGCGGCTATCCGGTGCTGGGCCGCATTGACAACTTGGTGGACGTGCTGCTGCATCAATATTTTGACTTGGTCATCATTGCGCTGACCTCGGAGGACGCCGAGGATTTGGGCTATATTCTGGCCCAGTGTGAAAAGGCCGGCGTTAAGAGCAACATTATTCCCTATTACTACAAATATGTGCCGACCCAGCCCTATATGGACGATTTGGACGGCCTTTCCGTCATCGATACTCGCCGGGTGCCGCTGGACAACTGGTTTAAAAGCGGCCTGAAACGGGCCTTCGACATCGCCTTTGCCTCGGTGGCTATTCTGATTACCTCGCCGGTGATGCTGGTTTCGGTGCTGATGATTAAGCTGACCTCGCCGGGGCCGGTAATCTTCCATCAGGAGCGGGTGGGTCTGAACCGCAAGCCCTTTATGATGTATAAGTTCCGCTCCATGCATGTGCAGACCGACGAAGAAGAACGGGAGCAATGGACCACCAAAGATGACCCGCGCAAAACCAAATGGGGCGCTTTCATGCGCAAGACCAGCATCGACGAGCTGCCCCAGTTTTTCAACGTGCTGAAAGGCGATATGTCGGTAGTAGGCCCGCGGCCAGAACGGCCCTTCTTTGTAGAAAAGTTCCGCGAAGAAGTGCCCCGCTACATGATCAAACATCAAGTGCGGCCCGGCATCACCGGTTGGGCCCAGGTAAACGGCCTGCGCGGCGATACATCAATAGAAGAACGGATTAACCACGACTTGTATTATATCGAGAACTGGACCTTCGCCTTCGACCTGCGGATTATTTTGTGGACGGTGTTTAAGGGGTTTGTCAATAAGAACGCATATTAATTTTTTACCGTCCTTCGCCCGTTCCTCCGTGTACCCGACTAGAAAAGCGTCGGGCATCGGACATCGCTTTGTCTGTGCAGCTTTGCTGAACTGGCGTTCATCGCGCTTTGCACAGCCTGCAGCGCTATCCGCCCCAAGTCGGAATTTTGGCGAAGACGGTGCGGGAGATTTTAACCTCATAGACCGGCAGAAAGAAACCTGATGCTTTGTCATGCTAAACAGATATGAAGCAATAGTGCCGGAAGGGGGATTCTTCGATGCCGCACGCATTTCTGGTGCGGTACGCAGAATGACGATAACGGACACTCACTGCCCTTCTATGGTTTTTACATTTTCTATTATCTTTGGCCAAACACTGGCCTACGGCCAGCAGACAGCTTTCAGCGCATTCGCGCAGAAAATCGCGCTTTATGCGCGCTAGCGGCAGATGTCCCTACAACGTATCTGCCGCCCAGAATACAAATTCTCGCTGGCTTTTTCGTGTGTGGCATTGTTGGGCAATACCGGAGGGAAGATCCTTCGACTACGGGCTTGCGCCCTTCGCTCAGGATGACAAAAAGGGGCGCTGGATGACAAAAAAGGCACTCGCTGCCCTTTTATGGGTTTAAAAACACCCCGCTACCTTTGCCCAAATTCCGACTTGGGGCGGATAATTTTGCAGACTGTCCTAGTCGTGGCAAACGTCAGCGCAGAAATGCGCGCTAGTTTGACAAAGACGGACAGGCAAAAAATTGTCCGAAGCCACGGAGGGATAGGGCAAAGTGTAGCAAAAAATCCAATGGGTAGCAAAAAGAAAAACCGCAAAGTGTAGCAAAAAAATCCAAAGGGTAGCAAAAAGAAAAACCGCAAAGTGTAGCAAAAAAATCCAAAGAGTAGGAAAAAGAAAAAAATCGACAAACAGAAAAAATTATATAAAAATCAAGGAGCGTGTTGTGCATGGAACAGTTAGAATATCGTGCCCGCTACCAGGCGTGGTGTGGGTTTGACCAATTGGAGCCGGAGCTGCGGCAGGAGTTGGAGGCTATTGCTGACGATGACAAAGAAATTTATGAGCGGTTTTATCAGGATTTAACCTTCGGCACCGGCGGTCTGCGGGGTATTATGGGCGCGGGCACCAATCGCATGAACATCTATACGGTGCAGCGGGCTACTGCCGGATTGGCCTTGTATCTGCTGTCCACGTATGGCTTAGAGGCGATGCAGCGCGGTGTGGTGATCGCCTATGACAGCCGCGCCAATTCCCAGCGCTTCGCCCAAGAAACGGCGCTGACGCTGAATTCCTTTGGCATTCGGGCCTATGTGTTTGACCGCCTGAGCCCAACGCCGGAGCTATCCTTTGCAGTCAATTACCGGCAGGCGGTGGCCGGCGTGGTGATTACCGCCAGCCACAATCCCAAGGAATACAACGGCTACAAGGTGTACAACGAATACGGCTGCCAGATTACCGGTCAGGCGGCAGAGGCGATTTTGGAAAAAATCAATCTCTATCAGGATTTAGACCAACTGCCTGTATTGATGAATTATGACGACGCTTGCCAGCAGGATTTGTATCATGAAATTGGCAGCGAATATCACATGGCCTTTCAGAAGGCCGTTTTGCAGCAGGCGCTGTTACAGGATGCGGCCGCCAAAGAGGCTTTGAAGGTGGTCTATACGCCGCTGCACGGCACCGGTCTTATTCCGGTGACTGCGGTGCTGGATAAGGACGGCTTCACCCAGATTCATGTGCTGGAAAGCCAGCGGGAGCCGGACAGCGCCTTCAGCACCGTGCGCTCGCCCAATCCGGAGGAAAAAGACGCTTTGCAGCTGGCCATCGCATACGGGCAGCAAATTGGTGCCGATTTGGTGCTGGGCACCGACCCCGACAGCGACCGAGTAGGCATCGCCGTGTGGGACGGCACACAGTTTGTGTTGCTGAGCGGTAATCAGACCGGCGCGCTGCTGGCTGATTATGTGCTGAGCCAGAAAGAACTGGACGAAAAATCAGTGGTAATCAAAACCATCGTGACCTCTGAGCTGGGCGCCGACATTGCCCAGGCCCACGGCGCAACGGTGATGAACGTGCTGACTGGCTTCAAATATATCGGCGAAAAAATGATTGGCTTTGACCAGCAGCAAGACCACACCTTTATTATGGGCTATGAAGAAAGTTATGGCTATCTGGTGGGCAACCATGCCAAGGATAAAGACGCCGTGGTGGCTTCTATGCTGATTTGCGAAATGGCCGCCTATCAGAAAGCCCAGGGCAAAACTCTGTTGGAACGGCTGGAAACGCTGTACCAACAGCATGGCTATTACAAAGAAGCGCTGGATTCCTTCACCTTACCCGGCTCCGACGGACAGCAGCGCATTGCCGTCATCATGGCCGACTTGCGGCAAAACCAGCCGACCGACTTGGGTGGACAGGCTATCGCCCAGGTCAAAGACTATCAAGAAGGCTTAGACGGACTGCCCAAAGCCAACGTGCTGAAATATTTCTTTACCGACGGCGGCTGGATGGCTGTGCGACCTTCCGGCACCGAGCCGAAAATCAAATTCTATTACTCGCTGAAAGGAAGCTGCATGGCAGAAGCGGAAACACGGGTTGCAGCCCTGCAGCAAGCGGTAAAAGCCTATCTTTTTTCTGAATAACAGCATTGTTTTTGCAAAAACTGCCTTATCTGGCGAAAAAATTTGAAGCCTTGTCGATTTTCGCATTTGGAAACTGCCTAGGAGGGTTTTTATGAAACATACTGCTCGAAAACTACTGCTGCTTTGCTGTATCTTGGCGCTGTGCCTGACCGGCTGCGCTACCAGCAAATCAACTGTTAAATTTATTCCGCTGACGGAACAAGAAACGGTCATCAGCAAAATGATTAGTGATAATCTGGGTATCTTTGAATTTACGTATCAGAGTGATGTTCAGGGGCATGTTTTGCATCTGGATACATGGTTTCAAGGCGCATGCATTGGTTCTGAGGTGCTTTCCTTTGGTGGGAACGAAACACTGGACAAGCTCTATCTTGCGCCGAAGATAATCCAGGATCAAAATGGACAGGTTACCGGTACACAATGGCAATGGAACCTTAACGGTGCAGTTTTTTACAATCCTCTCGTGATACCATTTCCCGAAACTGCATTGGCAAAAAGTATTGGCTGGGGATTTAACTATTGGCAATGTGAGAAGGGCGCTCCTTTGGAAGCAAATCAAAGCTATGTGTTAGCTGCCGGCGTTTGCGATTTATTTGGAAATGGCGTTCATACCTACGACTGTGAAGTATTGGCCAACGACTTGAGCATAGTGCAAGGTGATTATGGGAACG
>CABUKW010000060.1 GCA_902492275.1 uncultured Peptococcaceae bacterium | reverse complement strand
TCGACCAGCATCAAGGAAAGGGGTTCGATTTTTTCATAATCCGTTTTACACTACCCAAATTTCACTTTGCTTTCCTGTCTATTTGTGCCTACAGGAAAACCGTTCTTACACAACTCTTTCACGAACTATAAATTGTTCTTGTTTCCGATGCTGTTCCTTCCCAAACAGTGACAGTCGCCTTTACTCGATAGGTATTGCCTGGCGTAATACTTTTTGACTCATACACAGTAGCTCTATAAGCATCTTGTGTGTCCGTCCATATTGCCACTGGTATCCAACTACTTCCATTTTTTACTTGCAATTCAGCAATTACCTTTGCTTTTGTCGCTGTGGTTCTACGACCTGTTACAAAGCAATCTACTGTTGCCGTACTACCCGTAATATCCAAGGAACATTGCGCATCTTCGATATATAACATATATGGAGCGATACTAAGTTCCAATTGGCAGTTAAGTGGTTCAACGGCAGTTTCCGCCCAGGAAACTGCCGGCACTGACGTTAGTGCCGCCGCACCCAAGCAAAAACTTGCAACAACTTTTTTCATCGTTTTCTTCATCTTCTCCCCTCCTTTCCGGCTCAAACTAAAAGAGAATAATATTTCTCTCTTTATATATTAAGAACGATAAAAAAACATATTTCCGGACAAAATCTTTAAATATTTTTGTTTTTTTCTTATTTTTTTTGAAATTCTTACAGATATAAAAAATACTGCCTATAAATATCCTAGGCAGTATCATTGTTAACTCAATTTTCAAACTCTATATTTTCCAATATTTTAATTATACTCTCTTTTGGCAAATTACTTTGCCCTGTGACTAAATAGATGTCATGTATCCACACAAATTTATATACTTCATGTCTGAAAGAAAAATCTACTTCTTCATTCTGAATTTTGATTGTTTCAACAGCAACATCTTCCGTATCTACGATATAGTTCACTTTATTCTCTTTGTTCAAAATTGTTTGATTCAGGGAAAAATATATATCGCCATCTTCATACAATACATACACTCGATTCTTATGCCTTTCATTCTCTGTTTCTTTTAAAGGCTCTGACATATAACTGATTCTTAAAGGAACGAACACTTCCTCAGAAACATTGGAATCAAACTGATACTCCGTATATTCCCGAAACACTGTCTGTACTGCCTCAATCAATCTCTGACAGCCAGCCATCACTGCTTCCGGCATGATAACGCAACTCAATAAAAAGCCCAATAGAACCGCAGCTATCCCCCTTTTGCTATAATATTGCCAACCCATTCGCACTTTATCCTGTTTTATTTTATTAGCATTCACATCATAAATTAGGGCCTGCATCTCTTTCTGGAACTTTTCTGAGAACTCAGGCTCTGGATATTTTTCAAAGTCGGACCATTGTTTCAATTCCGCCTTTGCTACTATTTTAGCAGCACGCTCTAGCTTTGCATCATTCAAATTCATTCTATTACACCCCCTCTTTTTCTAAAACCTCTTTCAACTTCTTTTTACCACGGCTAGTTATTTTTTCTACATTTGCAACTGTTAGATTTAAGAATCTTGCTACTTCACCATTACTGTAGCCATAGGCATATTTCAACACTAATACATCCCGATAAGGGGTGGATAGCTTAGCTATACTGTTAGCAATACAATTGCTCTCGTCTATCTGCATTTCAAACCATGGATATTCTGTATCATCCAACTTGTCCCAGGTCACAATTGGAATCTTTTTCTTATTCTGTCTTCTTATAATGTCGATTATAATTCTTCGGATAATGATGAGTAACAAATGCATAGTTTCATCTGAAGTAGGTTCATGAATCATATTCATATTTTTAGCAATGCGCAGAAAAGCTGTGCAAACTGCCTCATCGATGTACTCTTCATCACTTAATTTTCCTTTTGCCACATGGTACAATAATTTTCTATATTGATAATATACTATCTCAAACTTGTTCTGGTCTTCTTCGTTATTAATCATCGTCAAGCAAATTGTTAATATATTTTTCATAACCTATCAATATCCTTTCCGATAAATAATCTTCTATAATAATAACGAACAAAATCATCAAAATTGGACACAAAATTGATAAACTTTTCAAATATCTCTTATTTCTATGCTACAGCATAATGAAAATGATAATAACATGACGTTGTTATCCGATATTTAGAAGCACTCTGAAATTGCATCGAATTGGTCAACGGCGAAAGAAAATAATTAAACATCCAACCGTACCCATAATGTAAACAAAATCCATCAAAGTTTGCAGTTCTTATCCAACCCGCATATCGGGCAAATAATTTTACGATTTCTTCTATTTCTTCTTTTGTAGCGGCTCTTGCGCCCAAATGGGGCTCATCATCAGCAGACAATTTAGGCTATCCCGGTAAATTACAATAAGGGCCGCACGGCTTTCTTCTCCACTATATACAAAATCTAGGAACTATAGTATAATTATTATGTGAAGGAATTTTTCTGCCAATTCGTGCAACAACACGCGGTAGGAGTAGCCGAACGCTTTACGATAACAAAGGAGCTCTGATTTTTATGAACGAAGCAGCAAAAAATGAATTTCCTGTCTGTGATATGCCTGATGTAACGCCGGAAGTTTTATACGCACAGGCAGAAGCCAAACTACCGCACATGCGATTTTATGCGCCCAACGACATGGGCAACGCGCAGCGTTTTTTGGACGAATGCGGTGAAGCGGTGCGCTACTGTACCACCGAACAGCGTTGGTACGTATTTAACGGCCAGCGCTGGCTGCCTGATACCACCATGCAAGCGGAGCGTCTGGCGCGTACAGCACTGGAAACCTCTTATGATAAAAGCATCGCCCAATGTCAAAGCGACCAGACAGACCCATTGCAAAACGGCATACAAAAGCTGCTGCGGCAGCGTAACGCAGCAGGCAACGTCAAAAGTCTGCGCAATTGTTTGTCCATGGCCGCCGTCGATGCAGCTATGGACGTCACCCAATTTGATGCCGACCCTTACAAAATTCATTTTAACAACGGCTCTCTGAATCTACGCAATAAAGATTTGTTTGAAGGCTATACCTTCCATCGGGCCAGCGAATATTTCTCCAAAATGACTAACGCAGGCATTGATTTTGACCAAAAGCCCAACGAAGATGGCGACATCTATCCCGACTGTCCACACTGGATTCAATTTGTGTCACTTTGCTGTATGGGCGATAAAGAGATGTACCAATATTTGCAGCGTGCTGTCAGCTATTCGGTTCTGACCGGTGATATTTCAGAACAAAAAGTGTTTTGTCTGCTTGGAGAAGGCCGCAACGGAAAATCCTTGTTTATTAATACCATTGCTGCCATCGCCGGCGATTATGCTTGCAAGCTGGAGTCTTCGGTACTTTGCCGTAACCGCTTTGGTGAAAAAGACAACGATGTTTCCAAAGAACTTTACCGCATCCGCGGCAGCCGTTTTGTGTACTCTAACGAATTTAGCCGCAACAGCATACTAAATGAATCGTTTTTGAAGGCGATCACGGACGGCGGTAAAATCTCCTGCCGGCCACTGTATGGTTCCTGTATCGAATATACGCCCACCTATACATTGTGGTTCAGCACCAACCACTTGCCTAATCTGCAAGCCATGGATGAAGGCATTCGCCGCCGTATTGTGGTAATTCCCTTTCGATTACACATTCCTGAGGACATGGTGGATCGTAATTTAGGAAACACATTTTTGGAGGAAGCCAACGGTATCTTTCTGTGGCTTCTGGCAGGTTATTATGACTATCTGGAATATGGTCTGACGCCGCCGGAAGCCGTGCGGCAGGCTACTGCACAATATTTTGCCGAGCAAGATATTTTTCAGCAGTTTCTGGAAGAATGCTATCTGCCTATCGGCAAAAACGATGGTATGCTTTACGCCAAAGAAGTATATGCTGACTATGTCAACTGGTGCGCCACCAGCGGAGAGAAACCAGTCAGCAAGGTTCTGCTAAGTAGGGAGTTGAAACGCTTGCATGTACAAAAAAAAGAAAATAAAAAAGGGACTTATTATTTTTTGAACAGAAAAGTACAACCATAAACATGGTCTGAAAAGGAATGCAGCACAGCCCGGTGGCATATCGACGGTGTGTTGGTGGCACGTTGATGGCATATTTTTTCGCTCAACCAATAGCGTAGTGGCAAGTATGGCATATTTTTCGGAAAAAAAACTGTAATAAAATTTACAGTAGAGATCATCATAAAAAAACATGCCATACTTGCCACCAACACCACCCAATGACTGCGATTATTGAAAATCAGGGAAACAGCAAAAGCCGCTGCCCCTTATTTATCTCACCCACCGAAAAGAGAAAGTCGCTTGCTTTCGGCGGCTTCCTCTTTTCGGTGTGGTCACGCTGGGATAGCCGCCTGCGGCGTAAGGGCTGCAGGCCCTTGTCAAATGCAGCTTGAACACAATGTTTTTCAAAACGATTACAATATTCCTCAATTAACGCCATAAAAAGGGGCCGCCAATAAGCAGTCCCCTTTTTTATGGCAATCATGTAAAGTGTACCTCCTGCTCCGTAAACTAACCAGTTGACCAACGTTTTCTATCGCTATGCAGTAATCTTTTACCGAACCTCTGCGCCGCCCCACTCAACAACGGTAAAGCCTTGCCGCAGCGTGGGCTGCAATTCTTGTTCCTCTACCGCTTCAGAGTATCATACCTCCGGAAAATTCGTCAACCAGACCAATCATCGAAACAAAAAAGCCAGCCCGACAGAGCTGGCTTTTCCTGCATGTCTTACTGTTGCAAGACATGGTTTTTATTTTGTTTCGTTGTTTTCCTTCACCATGGCCCGTACCTTCAGGGACAAGCCGAACAGATTAATAAAGCCTTCTGCATCGTGGTGGTCGTACAGCTCGCCGGTGGTGAAAGAAGCCAGACTTTCGCTGTACATGCTGTATGGAGAGGTGGTACCCTGTTTGATGATATTGCCCTTATACAATTTCATTTTAACTTCGCCGGTCATGGTTTCTTCGGTAGATTGGATGAAGGCCTGCAGGGCTTCCCGCAATGGTGTGAACCATTTGCCTTCATATACCACGTCTGAATATCTGGTTGCCACGATTTTTTTGAAGGCAAAGGTGTCGCGGTCGGTAATTAGTTCTTCCAACTGCTTGTGCGCTTCCATCAGAATGGTGCCGCCCGGCGTTTCATACACGCCGCGGGATTTCATGCCGACAACGCGGTTTTCTACGATGTCTACAATGCCGATGCCATGCTTGCCGCCCAGCGTATTTAATGCGGTGATAATTTCCGATACTTTCATCGGTTTGCCATTTAAGGCAACCGGCACGCCTTTTTCAAAGGTCAGCGATAATTCCTCTGCTTCATCCGGCGCTTTTTCCGGCGAAACACTCAATACCAGCAGGTGTTCATAGTTTGGCGCGCAAGCTGGATCTTCCAATTCTAAGCCTTCATGGCTGATGTGCCACAGATTGCGGTCACGGCTATAGCTGGAATCGGTAGAGAAGGGCAATTTGATGCCGTGCGCTTCGCAGTATGCAATTTCATCTTCCCGGGACTGCATGTTCCAGGTTTCATTGCAGCGCCATGGCGCAATGATTTTTAAATCGGGGGCTAAGGCTTTGATGCCCAGTTCAAAACGAACCTGGTCGTTGCCTTTTCCGGTCGCGCCGTGGCAGATAGCAACAGCGCCTTCTTTGCGGGCAACCTCCACTAATTTCTTGGCAATCAGCGGACGGGCCATCGAAGTGCCCAGCAGATATTTGTTTTCGTACACAGCGCCGGCCTGCACGCAAGGCATGATAAAATCTTCGCAGAATTCATCTACCACATCTTCAATATATAATTTGCTGGCGCCGGAATACAGCGCCCGTTCTTCCAGGCCGTCCAGTTCTTCACCCTGCCCTACGTTAACGCAGCAGCAAATTACATCATAATCATAATGTTCTTTCAGCCAGGGAATGATGGTGGTGGTATCCAAACCGCCAGAATATGCTAATACAACTTTTTCTTTTTCAGACATGTTTTCTCTCTCCTCATTTTTATCCTAAAACACGATTCATGCAAAGCTCACACAAAGGTTGCCAAAATGGCTTTGTGGGCGTGCAGACGGTTTTCTGCTTCATCAAACACAACCGACTGGGCGCTTTCCATCACTTCATCGGTTACTTCCCAACCACGATAAGCAGGCAGGCAATGCATAAAAATGGCGTCCGGCTTGGCCAGAGCCATCATGGCGCTATCCACCTGATAACCGGCAAAGGCCTTTTTGCGCACTTCTTTTTCCGCTTCCTGTCCCATACTGGCCCAAGTATCGGTGTAAACCACGTCGGCGCCGGCAATGGCTTCCTTCGGGTCGTGGATAACCGTCACGCTGCCGCCGTACTGAGCTGCATATTGCTGCGCCAAAGCCACAATTTCCGGATTGGGCATATAGTTTTCCGGGCAAGCCACCATCACATCCATGCCAGTTTTGGCGCCGCCAATCATCAGCGAATGGGTCATGTTGTTGCCATCGCCAACGTAAGCAAATTTGATGCCTTTTAAGTGACCCTTATGCTCCTGAATGGTAATCAGGTCGGCAATCACCTGTGTGGGATGGAAATCGTCGGTCAGGCCGTTAATGACCGGAATATCGGCATATTGGGCTAACTGCTCTACTTCCTGATGGCTGTAGGTACGAATTAAAATGGCGTCTAAGTATCGGGACAATACCCGTGCCGTATCCTGAATCGGTTCGCCGCGGCCAATCTGCAAGTCGTTGCTGCTTAAAAACAACGCCTGACCGCCTAACTGATACATCCCTACTTCAAAGGACACTCTGGTACGGGTGGAAGATTTCTGAAAAATCATCCCCAGACTTTTACCAGCCAAAATCGGGGTAGGAATGCCCGCTTTCAATTTGGCTTTCAAATCGATGCCCAGATTTACCATGTCCAAAATTTCCTGTCCGGTAAAATCTTTTAAGGTTAAAAAATCTTTCCCTTTTAAACTCACAACCTTCACGCTCCTTATATCATTGAATAATCATACAATAAAGATAATAATAATTCAATAGAAAATCCAAAACTTTCTAAAAAATTTCTAAATGTTATCATACCAGATTTGTCAACAATTTTCCACGGTAAATCTATCATTTCTGCATAAAATTTACTAAAATCAGCTAATACTTGACCTATTCCATTGAACTTTGACGATTTCCTAGGTAAAGAACGGCCCGGTTCACTTCTTTTTAAACCTATTTTTCTATAATTTTTGTCCGATGTGGAAAACACCTGCAATGATCGGGAAAAAATTCCCCAAATGATAGGACAATCTCAGTAAATTCAGCTTGACCTTCCTGTTAAGGGGAACCTTTATAATACTATAAAAAAGAAACGCGTTTGGCAATCAAGCAAAAATTTACATAGTATGAAATTGTAGTATGAAATTGTATGAAATCGTATGAAATTATCTTTATAAAAAGACGAAAGGATGTATGTTTTATGCACTATTTATTTTTAGGCATCGCCATCATCGGCGAACTAATCGGCACAACTGCGCTGAAGTATTCGGCAGGCTTCACCAAGCTATGGCCCTCGCTCTTATCGCTGACAGCTTACGTTATCTGTTTTTTCTTCTTCTCCAAGGCACTAAACGGCATCAATCTTAACATCGCCTACGCCACATGGTCTGCGCTGGGCATTATTGTAGCCACGCTGCTCTCCGTATTTCTATTCAGCGAGCAGATTACACCGTTAGGCATCCTGGGCACCATCATTATTGTGATCGGCGTTGTCATTCTGAATTTGTTCGGTTCTGTGCATTAAAGAAGTCTTCGATTCTTAATCAAATTGTAAAAAGAAATCCTGAAAACAATTCACTAAATCTTGTATTACAACTAAATCCATAATTTCTTTTCTAACTGACAAAACTGTATCTACTTGTATATTTTGCACAATCGGAACCAGCTTTGAAGTAGATTCACTTATCATCATTTTTTTCAAAGATTCTGTCATTAACACAATACTTTTTTTTCGATTATGTAGTTCAGCTATTTTTTCTAAATTATTTCCTTTATAAATAATATTAACATCACCATATCGCTGAGCAATTCTTTGGTAAAGTGTTGTCTCATCTGTTGAACTACAATAAAAAAGTATTGCATATTCCTTTATTTCTTCCATATTAAATTTTGTAGGAATTGGTATTGCAGACTGATCACTGATTAGAACTTGTACATTTTCTTTTGCCAAAATAATATGCTCATAGGTATCCAATTTCATTAAATTTTTCAAATCTTTACTTTCTACTTGTTGTAAAACAATATCCATTGCACCATATTTTTGCTCATACTCTAGTTTTTCTGTGCTAAAATAATATTCATTCACATTAACCATCGAATAAATTCCTTCAAAAATTTGCAACACATTTTCCACATTCTTTTTTAAACCAATATACGCTCCCATCTCTATTTTTTTTTCAGATTGCTCCAGTTTAAACATCTTTTGAAAAATCTCAATTTGTTGTAAAATCGGCAAAGCCGCCTCGTATGCTTTTACACCAGCTTCTGTCAAAGATACACCTAATTTAGAACGGAAAAAAAGTTTCACTCCTAGTTCATCTTCCAAATTTTTTATTTCCCTGCTGACACATTGTTGTGAAATATGTAGGATTTTTCCTGCTAATGTTATGGATTTACAGTTAACAACTACAATAAAATATCGCAAACTTTCTATACGCATGATGCTGCTCCTTTCAGCTAACATAACAATATAATAATATTTTATTATACCATAACACCTTAAAGATATCTACTTTTATTGTTTTCTACAGATGATTGGTTATTTTATCCACATTTTTATGTTGTGGTTATTAATTTCTTCGTTATAAATAAGTGTTTTTAATTTATTTCATAATGTGCTATTATGTATAAAACAAGCTTGCGTATCCGATATCGTCAATTTAAGTAACAACTTTTTCTACGTAGGAAATCCTCTCTTACCCGATAATAATGAAAGGAAGATTAATATGTGTAAATCAGAACATAAAAATAAAGTATTAGTCTTAGGTATTGATGGGATGGATCCCCGTTTAACACGTAAATATGTTAACGCTGGTTTATTACCTAACATAAAAAAATATATTGAAGCTGGCTCTTGTAGAGAAGACCTCATGTTGTTAGGTGCTCATCCAACTGTTACGCCTTCCATGTGGACAACTTTAGCAACTGGTGCTTATTCTATGACACATGGCATTACCGAATTCTATTTGCAATCTACTGAAAAACCGGATGCTATGGTATATGCTTTAGATTCCTCGTTATGTAAAGCTGAACAAATATGGAATTGCTTCGCAGAAGCCGGTAGAAAAACATTAGTTTGGCATTGGCCGGGTTCCTCTTGGCCTCCAACCTCTGATAGTAAAAATCTATTTGTTGTTGATGGCACGAGCCCAGGAACTGTAAATATGGCAAGCGGTCAAGTTGAGCCTGACTTCATTGCAGTTGCTTCTGAAACAATAAAAAATACCACTTTTGTTCGTGATGTTAAAGAAGGAATGGCCGAAGCATGCATTATTACAGATTTAGAAGTTCCTGAAACTGCAATTGGTATGGAACTTTCTAATCATTATTCTTTAAAAGAACTCAAAATAGTTATAAATAACCATTCTGAAGGTATGATTGGCGCTCAATGCGAAACACCCATGAATATAAGTCAATCTCCTTTAAAACCTGCAACAAACTGGCTCAATGCACCAAAAGATGCAAAAGAATTCACCATTTTATTAAGCAAAGGATTAATCAATCGTCCTTGCTTGGTATTAAAAAATGAAGCTGGAATTTATGACCGCATTGCAATTTACAAGTCAAAAAAAGACTCTGAACCTATTGCTATTTTGAAAAAAGGAGAATTTACTCGCAACATCATCGATGATGCTATTAAAGATGACACTGTTTATCATAATTGTCTTCGCGATATGAAATTGTTGAATATCTCTCCTGATGGTAGTCAGTTAAGAATATATGTGTCTGCCGCCATGAATAATACCTTCGATGGTGTATGGTCACCTAAATCTTTACACAAAATCGTCACAAACAATATTGGTTACCCACCTCCAAGTTTTTATTTAGATGGTAGAGATCCGGAACTAGTTCGAGTTATGCTAGAAGGCTGGTATCATATCGCTGACTGGCAAGCCCAAAGCCTTAATTACCTAATTGAAAATGAAGGATTTGAAGCTGTATTCTCCCATTATCATAATGTCGATTTACAGCAACATAGATTAGTTAATTTTTTAAGCGACAGAGGCTTCGAACATCCTTCTTTGAAATTTTACGAAAAGGCAATGGAAAACATTTACATTCAGACAGACTACTATTTGGGACAGTTTTTACATTTACTAGACAAAGGTTGGTCTATTATTATCTGTTCTGACCACGCTTTAGTAGGTGGTAAATATATGCCTCCACTAATTGGTGATATGCTAGGGCTAAATGTAGGCTTAATGAAAGAGCTTGGTTACACCGTTATGCTAAAAGATGAAAATGGCAATGACACTCAAGAAGTGGACTGGAGTAAAACTAGAGCATTCGCAATGCAAGGAACCAGTATTTACATTAATTTAAAAGGTCGGTGGGATACTGGAATCGTAGATCCAGAAGACCAGTACGAGTTAGAAGAACAAATTATGACAGATTTATATGGTTACAAACATCCAGAAACCGGAAAACGAGTTATTGCTGCTGCATTAAGAAAGAAAGATGCTATATTACTCGGTTGTGGTGGTCCTAATGCTGGTGACATCATTTGTTGGGTAGCAGAAGGCTACAACTATGACCATACAGATTCCTTATCTACCACCTATGGTGTCGCCGATACGTCTGTTTCCCCCATTTTTATTGCTGCAGGCGTTGGAATAAAAAAAGGCTACAAGACTTCTCGCTATATTCGTGAAGTCGATGTTGCCCCAACAGCTGCTGTTTTGGGCGGAGTACGTATGCCTGCGCAATGTGAAGGCGCACCAGTATACCAAATTCTCAAAGAAGATTTTTAAATAAAACATCTACTCGCGGAATTCTATTCTTAAAAAATATATTTGGAGCGACCATATTAGTTCATGATACAATTTAATGTTATTATACTTATGAATCTGATATGGTCGTTTTATTTATCAAAATGTTAGGGAAAGGATGTGCTAAATTTATGAGTAAATCAACAAAAACTATTATTCACTGGGTTATTGTACTTACATTTATATTTGGATTTGGTTTTCTTCCTCCAATTTGCGATGGAATCACACCGTTTGGCATGCAGGCTTTAGGAATTTTTCTCGGTTTAATCTATGGATGGTGTTTTTTAGATTTTCTTTGTGTAAGTTTTATATCTGTACTAGCGATAGGATTAACTGATTACACAACAGTGCTAGGTGCTTTTGGCAAAGGTTTTTCTGACCAATTATTTCTTATGGTTCTTCTTTTGTTAATGATAGTTGGATACCTAGAAGAAAGCGGTCTGCCTACTTTGATTACACAGTGGTTTATGACTAGAAAAATACTTCAAGGACATCCATATCTATTATTTGCATCAATTTTCATCTGTTCAGGATTATTACTAGCTATGGGACTCAGCTTAGGCGGCATATTACTTGTTTGGGTGATTTTATATGACGTTTTCAATACTCTAGGTTATAAAAAAGGAGACATGGTAGTAACCTATGTATTGTTTGGAGTTGTTGTCTTAGGAGTCATTGGAAATAATATTCCACATTTCCAAATGTTTTCTGTTACTATAATTAGTCTTTTAGAGCAAACCTTAGGAGTAAGCATCTCTATTGGAAAATGGTGGATCTTTAATACAATTTACTTCATTGTATATTTACTTGCATATCTAGCTCTCGGCAAATTTATATTAAAATTAGATATTTCAAAATTTTTAGATTGTGACAATATTTTTAACTCTCTAACGAGTTCGCAAGTAACGTCAAAGCAAAAAATCGCCGGTTACATGATGATTATTTTCATTGCAATTCTTATGTTACCTATAATTTTACCTTCAAATTGGCCAATAACTATTTTCTTAGGAAAATTTGGCCTTGTGGGCGGAGCCGTTATTTTAATGACTATTACTTCAATTTTAAGAATAAATGGTAATCCCGTCACAAATTGGAACGATAACGCCCGTCGTGGTATCAACTGGGGATTATTATCCATGTTTTTTGCTCTAGCACCCGTCTCTGCTGCATTAGAAAGTGAAGAAGCGGGGGTCATGTCCACTGTTACCTCAGCACTAACTCCCATGTTAGACGGACTCCCCGTTGCTTTATTTTATTTCATTACTTTTTTGGTTTTCTTTATTTTAACCCAGTTTGCACATAACCTCTTATTGATGATGATCCTTACGCCCACGCTACTTAAACTTTGTGTAGTAGTCGGAGCTAATCCATTTGTTTTAATTATTGGCATCTGTGCTGTGGCTCAAATGGCTTACATGACTCCCGGAGCATCTTCACCTGGCGCAATGTTCTACGGCAATAGTGATTGGATTACAACTAAACAAACATATTTTATGGCTGCAATTGGTTCACTCTTAGGTTTTTTAATCATTATATTATTAATACCTCTTGCTAGTATGCTTTTTTAATACTTCAATTTGACAACCGGAAGTCAATTGGCTATGCTATCAAACAATAGAATCTCTTCTGTTGTTGTGACAACCAAAATTCGTAACACTGCCATATTCTTTACATTAAAATCAAAAATCCGCTCTTACAGCAGAATTGCTCTGCCTGTAAAAGCGGATTTTATGCTTGATTTCTATTCTATTTTTTCTTCTATTTTCTATTCAAACAGCTTGCTTACGCTCTCTTGAATCCCCAAGGTATTATTTTTCAGAGCGCTGTAACCGTAAAAAATGCTGCCAGCTACATTGCCGTCGGCACGGTTATAGGCAATCTGCCGTTCCAGCTCTTTGCCATCCATCCACTGGGCGCCTTGGGCGCTGTCACCGGTTTTATAAGCTGCATGGCCAATATACAATTTCACGCCAGTACCGCGGGTAACGCTGCTCCACCAATCTACCAAGGTGGCGTAATCGCACTTGCTGTGGCCAATCTGCCAGTAGATTTGCGGCGCAATATAATCCAGCCAGCCTTGCTGTACCCATTTGCGGGTGTCGGCATAATGGTCGTAATAGGTCTCCACTCCGGCAGAGGTATCGGAACCGGCAGCGTTGGTGGTTTTATTGGCCCACACGCCGGCCGGACTGACGCCAAATACCACGCCCTGCTTCTGATGCACAAGCTGATAGGTTTCCTGCACCAGCAAATCTACATTGTGCCGCCGCCAATCTTCGATGCTGCTGTAGCCCTGACCATATTTGGCATAGGTATCGGCATCGTCAAAGCTGCCGTCGGGATAAAAATAATCGTCATAGTGAATCCCTGCTAAATCGTAGCGGTCCAGCAGCTCTTTCACGCCCTGCAGCACCAGATAGCGGGACATGGGCTCTCCGGGGTTTAGATACAGCTCGCCGCTGGAATGGGCCACTACCAGGTCTGGATAAAGCCGAGCCGGATTATCCTCACTGAGCGCGCTGGTATCCCAATTTGGTTTGGCGGCGGTACCGCGCGTAATTTTATACGGATTAATCCAGGCATGAATGCCGATATCCCGTTTCTTCCCTTCCGCCACCAGATAGGCCAGCGGGTCAAAGCCATTGGCTGGCGCCTGCCCCTGTTTGCCGGTCAGATAAGCAGACCAAGGGTACACATTGGAGCGGTACAGTGCATCGGCTGTAGGACGCACCTGAAAAAACACGGCATTGAAATGCATCGCCTCCGCGTTATCTAAAATACTGTCCAGCTCCTGCTTCATCTGCGTAACGGAAATCCCTTGTTTGCTGGGAAAATCAATGTTATACACGCTGGCAATCCAAACGCCTCGCAGTTCCTCCTGTACTGCCGCTTCCGCTTTCTGTCCGCTGAACAGATGCATCTGATAGCCGCCAAAGAGCGCGCCGAACACAAACGTCAGCAGGCAAAGTTTTGCAATCCATTTTTTCATGTACATCCTCCCCATATTCGTTACATCATATAACTCGTTATACTTGTGACAGCCTTTGTAAATCCACCATCACAGATAGTGTATGCTTTAATTGACGGTACTGTGGCTCAAATTGTTCCAACAATGCATAAAATGCAGCAGAATGATTATTTTGGCAAAAATGCAAATATTCATGCACCAGCACCTGCCGGATACAGGCCCAAGGCGCCATGGCCAACCACAAATTCAGCACAATTTTTTGCTGCCCGCTATAGCAAATGCCCCAGCTTGCCCGCATTTTGCGCACGGTGAAGGTGGGTTCCGGCAGCGATAGCGATGTGAGACGCTGCCGCACTTCCTGATTTAAGGCCGGAATGATTTGCTGCAATAACTGTTGGCGGTAAAAATCTTCCACCAGTTGCCGGCAATGGGCCTCCTCGGTACAACCGTACAGCAGCAGCCCTGTCTCCTCCCACTGCCAGTGCCGATGGCCCTCCGCTTTTACCCATAAAGGATATTGCTGCCCCAGATAGCCAATCTGCCCGCCATCCTGATAGAGATTGTGCAGCCCTTCCTGCTGCCGCGTTATCTGCAGCTGCGCAATTTTTTGCTGATGCTGGGCAATCCAACTAGCCTTCTGTGCAATCACCTTTTCAATGGTGGCTTTGCTGGTATGGCGAGGCGCTGTCACCAGCAGCTGACCGTCGGCTGTAATCCGCAGTGTGATATTTTTTACTTTTTTATAGGTTACTGTATAGTTTAACATCATTTACACCAGCATGGTACACAAAATCATAATATAGGCCGCATAAACTGCCAGCAGCGCCAACCCTTGCAGCCGGAAAAATTTCTGTGCCACGAGCGGCGGCAAAATTGCCAGAAAACACACCGCCAAACAGAAGGGCAAGTCTAATAACGAAGCCTGCCGGGAAATTTCCAGATTGCCGCCGGCCAGTATGGAGCAGATAGGTAAAATCATGGTCAAGTCAATGATATTAGCGCCTAAAATATTGCCGATGGATAACGATGCCTGCCGCTTTATCAGTGCTGTAATGGTCGTTACCAGCTCCGGCAGCGAGGTTCCCACCGCAATCAGCGTTGCACCGATGATACTTTCCGGAATTCCAATGATGCGGGCCAGTTCGCTGCCGTTATCCACCAATAGCTGCGCACCCAGCACAATGCCCAAAGCGCCGCCTACAAATTTGGCTATGTTCATTGCAATCACATTGCGACTGTCCCGCACACTGCTTCTGTCTGTATCGGCCTGCATAGATTGTTTGGCACTGATGATGTTTTCTATTAAAAACACTGCAAATAAAACCAGCAACAAGAAGCTAGGACCTGCGTATAGGTGGCCATCAGCCGATAATGCATACAGCAGGATACAGCCCACAATCATTAAAATCCCTTTAAAGGCAATTTGTCTGCGCTTGATTGCCGCTGGCAAACAGACAATGGAAATTCCCATAATCAGTCCCAAATTGGCCGTTACCGATCCCACCGCATTGCCAACGGCAATACCGGTTTTCCCGCCAAGTGTAGCAATGGCGGAGGTCAACAGTTCGGGCAACGTGGTAGCCAGACTCACAATGGTAGCTCCAATAATAAATTTCGGAATTCCGGATTTGACAGCAATCCAGGTGGAGGCATCTACAAATAAATCTCCACCCTTTACAATCAGCGCAATTCCCAAAATAAACAGAATTACAACGATGAACATACTCATGATGCCTTCAGCCTCCTG
>CABUKW010000059.1 GCA_902492275.1 uncultured Peptococcaceae bacterium | reverse complement strand
TGACAAAAGCGGACAACCGAGGAAATGTCCAGAGCCACGGAGGGATAGGGCAAAGAGTAGCAAAAAAATGCGAAGTGGTAGCAGATAAAACCTATATAACCAGAAGAAAGGTGTCGGTAAATCGCCGACGCCTGCACGGTAAGTCTGGTATAGCATATGGCCGTGGTTTCTGTATTGACATTGCCGGTAGAGGCTGTATAAAATAAATATCGTATTTTGACGGAAAGAGGAGAGCATTATGTCTTTGTTGGAAATGCTGCTGGTGGTTTGTCCGCTGGTGTTTTTTGCGTCTTTTGTGGACGCTATTGCAGGCGGAGGCGGGTTGATTTCTTTGCCTGCTTATTTATTGACAGGAATGCCGGCTCACATGGCCATCGGCTCCAATAAATTGTCGGCGGCGGTGGGTACGGCCATCTCAACGGCACGGTTTATCAAGAGCGGCAGCCTGCATTTGCAGATTGCTGTAAAAACGGCGGCGGTTGCTTTTGTAGGCTCGGCGTTGGGCGCTCAGCTGGCGCTGCATATCAGCGATTATTATTTGCGCGTTGTGATGATGATTTTGCTGCCCTGCGTGGCGGTGTTTGTGCTGTTCAATCGGCGGCAGATGGGGGATGAAAGCCGCTTTGAACAATATTCCCGCAGCCGAATTTCTTGCGGCATGGTGGCAGCCGGACTGTTGATTGGCATCTATGACGGCTTTTTCGGTCCCGGCACAGGAACTTTTTTGATTATCGCCTTTACAACGGTGCTGGGTTTTGATTTAAAGCGAGCCTGCGGCAATACGAAAATTGTCAATCTGACAACCAATGTGGCTGCGTTGCTGACCTTTATTTGGGCGGGGCAAATTTATTATGCGGTCGCCATTCCCGCCACTATTTTTTCTATTTTGGGCAACTGGCTGGGCAGCGGTTTAGCGATCAAGAACGGCGCCAAGTTTATTCGTCCTGTGATGATTTTTGTGCTGTGTCTGCTATTGTTCAAGCTGGCATATGATTTATTTTCTGCGGCGCTGTGATGCACAGCGCTGTTTTTTTGCGCATAAGCTATTATATTTGAAAGCTGAGGTGTGCGAGGATGAGTGAACGATTTCAGGTGGGTGATTTCGTAACGAGAACGTCCCATAATAAAGATGTGTTGTTTCGCATTGAAACAATGCAGATGCAAAACGGAAAAAAGCAGGCGTTATTAAAAGGTGTGGATTTGCGTTTGTGCGCCGATGCGCCGTTAGAGGATTTGGTAACGCCTACAGCCCAGGAGATTCACCGCTACCGGCAGGTGTATTTGAAGCGCAGCGCCGATTTGATGCGGAGCATGGAAAAGCGGCATAAGGAAACGGTGGGCAGCTTTTTATCGCGGGCGAAAATTAATTACAAAAAGAACGAGTGCAATCAGCTGGAGGTATTTGAAATTCCCGGCACTGTGCTGCATTTAGACGGCGATAAGGAATATCTGGATTTGTGTCTGTCTACCTACAGGCAGTTGAATATTCGCGCAACCGGTTTTTATGTGCCGGAGTGTGAACAGGCTGATCGGGTGAAGGATTATTTGATGGAGTTTACACCGGATATTTTAATCTTAACCGGCCATGATGGATTGTTAAAGGGCAAGAAGGGCTTTTCTAATCTGGACAGCTACCGCAACTCACGGCATTTTTGGCGGGCTGTGCGCAAAGCCCGGGAATTTGAGGCGGGCCGCGACGATTTGATTATTTTTGCCGGCGCCTGCCAATCCCATTATGAGGCGTTAATTCGCGCCGGCGCCAATTTTGCGTCTTCGCCGCGCCGTGTGCTGATTCATGCTTATGATCCGGTGTTTATTGCCGAAAAGGTGGCCTTTACGCCGTTCAATCAGATGGTGCCCATCAAAGAGGCGTTGAACGATACTGTAACCGGTGTGGATGGCGTGGGCGGCATTGAGACGAGGGGGAGGTTGAGGATTGGGTATCCGAAATCGCCTTATTGATTAAGACGGGCATGTCTTTTTTATATCTGACGGCGTTGTTTTTGATTTTTTTCGCCTTGCGTACGCAAACAGTACGCGTCGCTCAAAAAATCAAAAGCCGCCTTGTCAGATATAAAAAATCCGATGCCCTTAGGACTGTGGAGTGCTGCGAAAAATTTCCTGTACGCTGCTGTGTAGCATGGTTGTTGCCGTGCTGGACGCAAAATTTCCAGCGGCCTTTGTTTGTGAGAAGCGCCGAGAAAGAATTATCTCCAAGGATAGGTCTGCGCCATTGCTTCTGATGTGGCAATCCGGCGGCCATCTGCTAGGTGAATAACAAATTGCTGCATATCTTCGCTGATGACGATGGTTTCTATTTCAGTTTGCTGAGATATACCAGAACGTATATAGCTGATAGAACATTGCGGCGGTAACTGGTTTTTGTCAGTCCGTTCATGCCAATAGATTTCTGCACTGCTGTCTTTTGTTTTCTCCAGACAAGCAATGGCAAAGGTTCCGTTGAAATAATTCCTTTCCTGAAATAGATAGTTTGTTTTTGTGCCGTTTATATAGACGGTGGTGACATCGATTGCAGCGCCGTCGGCGTAGATGGCGGCGGGGATGGTTTGCTCTATTTGCTTGCTGAAGGGAAATTGCCATAAAAAGAACGCAAGCACGGCAATGAAAAGGATGGCCCCCCAAATAGTTACTCGGTGGTCTTTTGTCATAGTTGTCCCTCGTTTTTTATAGATTAGGGTTGGTATGTATACAGTGGACGGCTTTGTCCACATCTTTTTTGTGTACAAAGATGCGGTACTGCACAGCGTATTTCATTTGCAGGCTGGTCATACCGGTGCGGTGATGGTTGCGGTTTAGGTTGATAAGTCCGGTGCGATAGCGAATGCCTGCCTGGTGCAGCTGTTGCTTTACATTTTGATATGCGCCTAAATCGAAGGTTGTGAAAATTTCTTTTCGATTGAAAATGGTAATCATGGCAGCCTCCTGTTTCTTAAAATCATGATGTGTTTATCTCAATCATAACAGAAACCCGAATGCTTTGCTAGATATAAAATGTTGTGAAGATGGGAATAGGATGGGACAGAAAAAAATTTTTCAATTTTCGAAAAAAGAGGCATAAATATATTGACACGTATATTAGAAATATGTATAATAAAAAGTTTTAAATTTGACAAAATGGTTTTCATCCTGTATAATATACTATGTAAATAGGATTTCTATTTGGATAGGGAGGGTGGTAAACTTGTCTGGCAAGAAGAAAGTCTCCAAGGTTCAGGAAGCGTTGGCGCAGTATGTGGGCAGCGATGTAAAGCTGAAAGCAAACAGCGGCCGGCGCAAATTTATTGAGCGTTCCGGAGTTCTGGAAGGTACATATTCCAATTTATTCGTGGTGCGGATTGCAGATCAGTCGGTGGAACGCAAAATGTCTTTTAGTTATGTAGATTTGTTGACTGGCAACGTGGTATTGATTGTGAATCGAGATGGACAGGATTATCGTCTGGTCGTAAATCAAGCTTAGCGGCATAAAAAATACCGTCATGCGGAAAAAACGCGTGGCGGTATTTTTTATGAATCTGTGATTTTTAGCTGTAGAATAAATTGCTTGCTTATAAGATGCCTGGCCTGTATAATAGCGGTAAGAACAAGCCCGTGCAGGCGGGTAATGGAAAAGGACGGTGTTGTGTGTGAGAAAAATCGTAAAGGGCGCTTGGCCTGTGCTGTGTTTGCTGTTGGTATGTTTGTTGCTGACTGGAATGGTCAGCGTGCCAAAAGAGCCGCAGACCATTGTGAAATCGGTGGAGCTGCGCGGTGATGGGGAATTTCAGTATGAGGTCAGCCAGTTGGATTATCGGTTGTGGGGCGATAGTATTGCTGCATCGTTGGAGGAGTTGCAGATAGCCAATGCCAGTTTGTTGGATAGCGCGTTTGTAAATGAGGCTGATATTTTGCTGACGGTGGATGGCGTACCGCTGACGGGGCAGGAATGGAATTATCGCAAGGAAATGACAGCAACTTTTCCGCAGCAGCGAACGGAACAGGACACGCTGCAGGTACTAATCCGTGAAAAGGTAAAGCAGGCGAAAGCGACAGAATACGGTTTGCTGCCGACGGAGGAAGATATTCAGACATATCTGCAAATGGAGAAGGAGATGTGGCAGGAAACAGAGGAAGGCGTTTCTATCCTGCAAGAATTCTGTGAAGGTGCATTAACAGCGGAGGCCTATTGGAATATCTACGAGCGGTACAATGTAACGCGGCTGTTGATTGATTCCAATTTGAACCAGTGGTATTTAGACGAACAGGGTCTGGCTTATGATACCGGCGAATATGAAACGGCGGTGGATCGTTGGGTGAAAGAGGCGAAGATTGTATACCGAAAAAAATTTTCGTGGAAGTTGTTTTAACGCAAAGCGTTGTTGTAGGATGGAAAACGCTAGAGAAATAAAGATAGAGGACTAGTCGCATCCGTTAAATAGCCTAGTCCTCTATCGACACCAACCCCGAGCAATGCCTTACGGCAACTCTTATATAAGATATTCTAACATTGCAGCTTTTATGTGTTAAGAATGGTGAAGCGCTTTTTCATCGTTGCAGAAATCATTGCTGTGAAAAAATCCTGCGCCGCTGTGTGAGTTTGCTCGCACAGCGGTTTTTTGTTGCCCTGATTTTTGCGTGATTGCAAAATATTTTTTGATTTTACTTGACAAGAAATGAATTTCGTTGTATTGTATTAGTGTAGTAATACAATATGAAAGCGATACAGAAACGGCAAAGGAGCTAACAAGATGGAGAACAGCACGGATATGAGTTTTGCACGTAGTAGTATGAGAATAAAAACCGGAGAGATGGTCTGGTTTGAGAGAGAAAGGATGGGGCGGTATGGAATTTCAGTCCAATACACCAATTTATTTGCAGTTGATTGATATGGTGAAGCTGCAGATTATTTCTGGGCAATTACAGCCCGGCGAAAAACTGCCGTCGGTGCGGGATTTGGCCATGCAATATGGCGTTAATCCGAACACGATGCAGAAGGCGCTCAGCGAGTTGGAATGGGAGAAGCTGGTTTATACGGTGCGCACCACGGGCCGTTATGTTACAGAAGATGCAGATTTAATTCAAAAACTGCGGAAGGAGTTGGCGGAAATGCGCATTGGAGAATTTTTTACAGAGCTGCATAAGTTGGGTTATAGCAAGGCAGAAATCCGGCAGCTGCTGGAAAGTTATATGGAGGAGATGATAGAAGATGACAGCGTTAGTAGAGTTTGAGCATGTCACAAAGCAATATGGCAATCAAAAAGCATTAAACGATTTGAGCTTTACCATAGAGCCGGGAAAAATTTATGGTTTGTTAGGGCCAAATGGCAGCGGGAAATCCACCACCATTAAAATTATCAACGATTTATTGCAGCCCACATCGGGCACTGTGCTGATAAATGGCAAAGCGCCAGGGGTGGAGAGCAAGAAGATAATCTCTTATCTGCCGGATCGCAATTATCTCAGCGATTGGATGAAGGTGGAGGATGCTTTTAAGTTATTCCAAGACTTTTATGTCGATTTTGATTACAAGCGGGCAGAGGAAATGCTGCACAGTTTGAATATTGACATTACAGCGCGGTTAAAAACATTATCCAAAGGTACGCTGGAAAAGGTGCAGCTGATTTTGATTATGGCCCGCCGCGCCCAATTATATGTGCTGGATGAGCCTATCGCCGGTGTAGACCCTGCGGCCCGCGATTATATTTTGCAGACCATCCTCAGCAATTATGGCGAGGACAGTTCCATTTTGATTTCTACCCATTTAATCACCGACATTGAAAAAATTCTGGATGAAGTGCTGTTCATTCAGAATGGTCAGATTGTTTTGCAGGGTGCGGTGGACGATATTCGGGCCGATCATGGCAAATCCATTGACGGTTTGTTCCGGGAGGTATTCAGATGTTAGGGAAATTATTAAAATACGAAATGAAGGCATCAGCCCGTACGCTGATACCGCTTTATATTGGCACATTGGTCGCAGCAGTGGTTTGTGCGTTTATTACCGCTTCCTTAGTGACCGACGATGGCGTTTTGTTTAGCGTTATGTACGGCAAGACACCGAGAATTTTCAGCGCTTTTGTTTTCTTGCTGTTTTTTGGCTTATGTGTGGCCATTATGGTGCTGACGGCTATGATTGTCATTCAGCGGTTCAATAAAAATTTAATCGGCGATGAAGGTTATTTGATGTTTACGCTGCCAGTTACCCATGTGCAGTTGTTGAGCAGCAAGTTGATTGCTGGTTTACTATGGGTGCTGATAGGCACCATCATCATGTGCCTGTCTGGTGTGATCATCGGGTCGCCTAGTGTGCTGCTAAATTTGGATCTAATTGATTGGACCGATTTCTGGAATGAAGTACAGTATCTGTTAAGCGGTTGGAATCCCATGCCGTATCTTTTTTCCACCACGTTAGACGGTATTGTCAGCGTGATAGCTTTTATCTTGGTCGTATATTTAAGCATTATGGTTGGGCAGATGGAGCAATTCAACAAGCATAGAGTAACAGTTTCGGTGGTGCTGTTCTTCCTCATCAACTGGGTGTTTAATTTAGTGGAAACAACGCTTCTCCGTATATTTGGTCTGGATATGTATCATTCCCTGTCGGCAGCGTATGGTACAGTTAGAGAATTTTCACAAGCTTATAATTTGGTCATGTGGAGCGATATTGTGTTTACAGTGGCGCAGTGTGCGCTATGCTTTGCCGGTGTTATCTGGTTGATGAAGAAGAAACTGAATTTGTAAAACTTGAAGAAAAAACTGATTTTCAGGGAAAAACTCTTACAGCGGAGTTCTGCACAGAAATAGCCAACGAGGTAAAAATCCGTTGGCTATTTCTAATTATGCGGCAAATTTTAGCTTATCGGATAGATTTCCAGCGGGAATTGTGGTATAGTGATTGCAAACAAAAAATACCTTAGAATGCTGTTATCATGATCGTTGAACGTGGAGGTAATGACGATGTCCGAGATTTTGAAAAATGGTTGGGCCAAGTATTTGAATGAGGAGTTTGAAAAAGAGTATTATCAAAAGCTGCGTAAGTTTTTAGCAGAGGAATACAGGACCAAAACGATTTATCCCGATATGTACGATATTTTTAATGCGCTGCATTATACTGATTATGACGATGTAAAAATTGTGATTTTAGGGCAGGACCCTTATCATGGTCCGCGGCAGGCCCATGGTCTGAGCTTTTCGGTGCAGCCCGGTGTGGCCATTCCGCCTTCTCTTTTGAATATCTATAAGGAATTGCAGGACGATTTGGGCTGCTATATTCCTAACAACGGTTATCTAAAATCCTGGGCGGACCAAGGCGTGCTGCTGCTGAACACCTCTCTGACGGTGATTGCCAACAAAGCCAATTCCCATCAAAAAATTGGCTGGGAAATATTCACCGACCGTGTTATTCAGGTTTTGAATGATAGAGAAGATCCGGTTATCTTTATTTTGTGGGGCGGCAATGCCCGCAGCAAAAAGAAATACATTGATACATCCCGTCATTACATTATTGAATCGGTACACCCCAGTCCGCTGTCAGCCTATAATGGATTTTTTGGCAGCAAGCCCTTCAGTCGAGCCAATGCTTTGTTGAGGGAGATGGGGAAGGAGCCGATTGATTGGCAAATCCCCAACATCTAAGACGGGCTTGTCTTTTTGTCCCATAGCTGCGTTGTTTTGAAAATGGCTCGCTCGCATACTTATATGTATAGCCTCGCATCGCCATTTTCAAAGCCGCCTTGCTCTGTGACAAAAATTCTGCGCCTTTGGGCTAGAGATAGATTGTACTTTTCAAAAAGCTGCTTAGTTAGACGAAAAAATAGCAAGTTCTTAGTGTGGGGTATATGATTAAAGCCGTCTTGTTCTGTGATAAAAATTCCGCGTTGCCAAAATATATCTAAAAAAACCGCTGTAGAGATTTTCTGCAGCGGTTTTTTGTGGTGTTTATTGCTTGATAACTTAGGTGGCGAAGCCGGCGTATTGGGTTTGGTAGAGTTGATAATACTTGCCTTTCTGTGCCAGCAGGCTTTGATGGTCGCCTTTTTCTACGATGCGGCCCTGGTCCATAACGACAATCATATCGGCGTCCCGAATGGTGGAAAGTCGGTGAGCGATGATAATGCTGGTGCGGTCTTTCATCACCAGCTGCATGGCGTCCTGAATGGCTTTTTCCGTTCGTGTATCAACATTGGAGGTGGCTTCGTCTAAAATCAGGATTTGCGGGTCGGCTACAAAGGCGCGGGCAATGGCCAAAAGCTGCCGTTGTCCTTGGCTGATATTCTGTCCTGCGCCGGTTAAAATGGTGTCGTAGCCTTGGGGCAACAGTTGAATCATCTCTTTGCAGCGGCTCATTTCTACCGCAGCGTCTAATTGTTTCGCAGAGGCTTGGTCATTGCCGTATTTCAGATTGTTGGCGATGGTATCGGAGAATAAAATGGTATCCTGCAATACGATGGCCACATGTTTACGCAGACTGTCCCGGGAAACCTCCTGAATATTTTGCCGGTTGATGTAGATGGCGCCGCTGTCTATATCGTAAAACCGCATCAGCAGATTGACCACCGTTGTTTTGCCGCTGCCTGTAGCGCCAACCAACGCCACTTTTTTTCCGGCGGGCACTGTCAGCGAGAAATCGTGCAGAATGGGATAACCCGGTACATAAGAAAATTTTACGTTGTCAAAGGTGACTGTGGCAGTTTCGGCTTCTGTCAGAGGTTTGCCTGATTTTTCTTCACTGCCTTCATTCAATAGCGCAAAAACACGCTCGGCACCGGCAATAGCTGTCTGAAGTTGGCCGTAAATCTGAGCGATTTCGTTGATAGGACGGCTGAATTGCTTGGCATAGACGATGAAGGCGGAAATAACGCCTACGGAAATCATACCGCGAATGGCGAAGAATCCGCCGAATGCGGCAATGATAACGAAACCAATATTGCCGATACAATTCATGATAGGTCCCATGATGCCGCTGAAAACGTCGGTGCGGATGCCTGCTTTGGTCAGCGAATCAGAGGTGGCGCAAAATTCTTCTGTCGTAATCTTTTGATGATTGTAGGCTACGACTGTACGGTAACCGGAAATCATCTCTTCTACAGTGCCATTCAACGTACCCAAGAGGCTTTGCCGGCGGCGGGAAAATTTCCGCACCTGTTTGGATAGTATCTTGGTAGCCAATAGGGTCAGCAGCACGGTGGCGCAACTCAACAGCGCCAGCTGCCAGCAGTACCAAAGCATAATGGCTACGGTGCCCAATATGGTCATAACGCCGGAAAACAGTGAGGGCAGCGATTGGGAAACTGTAGTGGAAATATTTTCGATATCGTTGGTCATACGGCTCATCACATCGCCATGCGAATGATTGTCAAGATACTGCACCGGCAAATCGACAATCTTGCCGAAAAGCTCTTCTCGCATGCGTCGCACAATGCGCTGGCTCAGATTGGCGCTGCACAAGCCCTGCAGCAGTTGACTGCCGCTATAAAGCAGATAGACCGCCAGCATAAACAGCAGCGTATGAGTCAGAGATCCTTCCACAGTGCCGGCAATCATGTCGATGGCTTTGCTTTGCAGGCTGGGTGCATAGACGCCGCACAGCGTACCGAAGATAACGATGGCCAGCATACTGATAACCAGTGTCTTTTCCCGTGCAAAATAGGTCAAAATCCGTTGCAGGGTGCCGCGTACATCCTCGGCATACTCCACCTCTACAAAGCGGTTATGTCGGGCTGCACCTGGAATACTGCGTTCAACTGCTCCCATTTTACTCATGGCTTTCACCTTCATTTCCAATCTGAGAATGATAAATGTCCTGATAGGTCTGGCAAGCTTGCAGCAATGCCTCATGGGTGCCGCAGGCTTCTATACAGCCGTTATGCAGCACAACAATGCGGTCTGCCTGCCGCACCGAGGCGATACGTTGGGCAATGATAATTTTTGTACATTCCGGTTTGGCTTGGCGCAGTGCTTCCTGTAAATTGGCTTCTGTTTTTAAATCAAGCGCGCTGGTGGAATCGTCAAAAATTAAAATCTCTGCCGGTTTGACAACTGCCCGGGCGATAGAGATGCGCTGTTTCTGACCGCCGGATAAGCTCATGCCCCGCTCGGCCACCATGGTTTGGTAGCCCTCCGGCGTTGTCTGGATGAATGCATCTGCTTGCGCGATGTGGGCGGCGGTACGGATTTCTTCTTCGGCAGCCTGCGGTGTGCCCCAGCAAATGTTTTCTTGAATGGAAACACTGAATAGCTCGCTTTTTTGCAGCGCTATGGAGATTTTATTCCGCAGAGCTTGCTGCTGATATTTCCGTACATCTACGCCATCTACCAGTACAGCGCCGGCGGTGACATCATAAAAGCGGGGAATTAAGCTGACCAGCGCCGTCTTGCCGCAGCCGGTAGCGCCCATAATGGCCACTGTTTCGCCGGGCTGAATGGTGAGATTGATGTGTTGTAAAACGGTTTGCTCTGTACCAGGAAAGGCGAAGGAAACGTCGCGAAACTCGACTTTTCCTTTTGTTGCGGTTTGTCCGTTAAAGGCGCCGTCCTGTAGTTCTGGCTGGCTGTGCAGCAACTCCTTTACCCGCTTCCAGGAGGCCAGCCCCTTAGAGATATTCTGGAATAGCAGCACCAGCATTAAAATACCGTTCAGCATTTGGGTGGTGTAGGTGATAGCCGCCATAATCACGCCTGGCGTGGCAGTTCCGACCGAAACTTGATGGGAACCGTTCAGCAAAAGCAGGATAACAACCAGATACATCAGCGCATTCGTCAGCGGATTCATAAAAGCGAAAATAACCAGAACGCGCAGTTGGGTTTGAATTAATCGGTCGTTGGCTTTGCCAAAGCGCAGCTTTTCATAAATTTCTCGTACGCAGGCTTTGATGATACGAATGCCGGATACATCCTCCTGTAAAATGCCGTTGATTTCGTCCAACTGGGTTTGCAGCTTCGGCAACAAAGGGCTGGCTTTCAGCAGACAAACCATCATACAGCCTAACAGGAATGGAAAGGCGCACAATACAATCAGGCCGAATTGGTGATTCAAACGAAACAAAAAGAAAATGCTGCCCAGCGTCAGCATGGAGGTGCGAATCATGCCGCGGACAAACTGCGCCACAAAATTCTGTACCTGGGTGATGTCATTGGTAACGCGGGTCACCAGCGAACCAGTGCCAAAGTGGTCAATTTGCGGAAAGGAGAAGGTCATAATCTGGCGAAAGCAATCCTTGCGGATTTCATTGCCGATATTCTGGCTGGCCAGATGCACAAATACATTATTTAAAGAGCCGCATAAGCCGCCGAACAGCACCAAGACAACCATGGTAAGGCCCAGCGTTAAAATCAGATGAGGGTCTCCCACGCCATTGTTGTCGATCCCCAGCACTCCTTCATCCACAATGCGGCTCATCAGACCGGGCTGCACCAAGTCCATCAGCACCTCGCCAACCATAAACAATGCCGCAAGCACTGCATAAGGTAGATATTGTTTTACATAATGCCACATATTACATCATCTCCGTCAAAATCGATAAGGCATTGATTGCGCCGTGAAGCCGGTAATTTCCAGAATTTATTTCTGAAACTAGTCCGGCAACGGCAAAAGCGTTCTGCATAAGGAATGTAAAAATCAGGACAGCAACGAGGGAATTTGCCGTCCTGAAAAATGCGAACAAAAAATGCGCAGTATGATGAAAACTGGACTTACATGTTCATCACATTGCGCGTTATATAAAAATCATAGCATAAAAGTACCCACGGGGCAAGACGGAATTTTGCCGCGTAGTCGCTCGAAAGAACAGGATTTGTGTTGCACGTCATTTTTTTTGAAATTATTTATATATTTTGTATCAGTATCATACCACGTTTATTTTATAACTTTGTAGCTGTCCTTGCATAATCCTCAAAAAGTGAATATAATATAAGAAAGTAAGAAATTCCTACTTTTAGATTTCATATAAAGGAGATGATTGTATGCTAGCTGAATTACGGCAGAAATCACAAATTACCATTCCAAAGGAAATCATTGTAAAGCTGGGTCTCTCAGAAGGAGATAAACTGGATATTTTTGAGCAGGATGGAACCATCTGCATGATGCCGGTTGTTGTGTATCCCAAAAAATATCTCAATGATCTCCGCAATGAAATTGACGAAGCAAAAGCAAAAATTGCTTCTGGAGAACAACCCGTATTTGACAGTGTGGATGCGTTATTTGCAAAGCTGGAGGCAGATTGATGGCCTATCAATTTACTTTCACTAAACGGTTTCAAAAACACTTTAAGAATTTGACTGCACAAGAGAAAAAGCAACTTCAGGACAAATTGCAGCTTTTAGCTGAAAATCCGATGCACCCATCGCTCCGCACGAAGCGTATTCAGGGAACTAGAGATTTGTTTGAGTGCAGCGTCAATATGGATATTCGCATTATCTGGTACTATGAAGGCGAAAAAATGATTATCCTTGTTGATGTGGGACATCATGATATTTTAAATCAGGTTTAAGAATTGAGGGCGGCGGTTACAAATTGTAACGCCGCTTATAGTTTATTTAAAATCTGGCCAATATCGCCTTTCAGACAAATGGACTGCTCTGTAATTTCAGCAGGCGCGTAGAGCTGTTCTGCATTGATGCAGGCATAAGTGGCATTGGGATTTTGTGCGGTTAGCTGCCAGAAAGGATATTTGATAATGCCCGGGGTGTTATGTTTATTGCGCACCACTTTATTATTTTATAACAGTGTAATTGGTGCTTCTTGCTTTTCCATTCTGCTTTAACAAGTTGCTTTTTACCATCTTCCTAAGAACTCTGGAAGCGGTAGATGTACTTACTTCAAGCAATTCGATCACATCATTCCTTGTAATAGCGCCATGAGACATGGCATATTCCAATACTCTTTCCTCATTACTCGGACTTTTTGTACCCTCAACAGCAGAACCTTGGATTGATTCTGCTTTCGGCGCAAAAGCCTTTCTTGTTTCATATTTTGCGTTAATATTAGGCAATACAATCTTAAAGACATTTTTAGTCGTTTCAATCAAGGGTTTCTCTTCCATACCTTCGTATGCCCTCATAATCTTTCCCATTCCGGTACCGTAAGCCTCAATCAAGTGCAGTCGGTAGAACACGTTCGCAAGATCCTGGTTTCTGCATACAGAAATACCTGCCATAATATCTTCCAGGTCAATTCCCGGCATCAATCCGCCAATCGATACAAATTCAATCCGGTCATCATAAATACTGATAAGCGCACTGGCACTAAAGGAATAATCCCGGTGAACCAGCAAATTTAGCAATGCTTCTCTAACAGCAATTTCCGGGTAGTCCCTGACATCAATTCTGTATAGTTTTTCTATAGTTGCACGGGTTTGATTGCGGAAGTCGATAAAATCATAAACCTCATTCATTTGCTGCATCAACGACCCGGCAAATTCCCGGCGATCCTTAAAAATTGTCTGATCTGTCCCCTGAAAAACAGCGACTTTAATCGTATGAACGCATTGATCGGACAGAAGCAGACCTAAATTGCTGTAAAGGTTATCCTGGTCGATCAGCTTCAAAGTGCGCATTTGCTGCGGCCCAAACTCTACTTCCCGGAGTGCAAATTCTTTTTTTGCGGCTTCAAATGTAAGTTCCTGATTTAAGCAGCGCATAGCCTCAAAACGGTCTCCATCCGTTTCCTTAATCATATGGCGGATTGCCGTGTCGGTGGCCGGAACAGAAGAATATCCCTGCCTGACATATACGCCTTCCGGCCGCATACCTTTTTTAGCAAGATAATAGGGGCGATCCGTTCCACGCTGAATCTCCACCGCAACAATGTCTTTTCCATCTTCCTTTATTGTTTTATAATGCAGGAACATTGTCACATCAGGCTTAATCGCATCCCTTACCATATTGCTGATCTGCAAAGAAACACCGTCAGGATCCTCAAGTCCGACTACTGTACCGTCATCGCGGACACCAATATACAGTTTACCACCGTCACAGTTGGCAAAAGCGATGATTTCCTTTTTTATGTCGTCTACAACTACTTCTTTCAGCTCTACGGTTTCATTTTCCCGAAAAAACATAATGCCATCTCCCTTATCCATTCGCTGAGCATATTATACCAAATCAGGTCAATCGGGTCAATGTATATGACCTGATTCTGACCTGATATTTTTCATTATGCCCACAAATGCAGACAAGTATTACCATTAAATCAGTGCTATTTTCCAAATTACAGAATGAGAACATATCTATTCTACTCATTATTCTAACCAGCGTTTGATACGATTGACACGATAAATGATACCATAGAAGTGTAATTGAATCTGTTATTTTATAATTGTTCCAGTACCCTCCCAATATCTGCATTGATGCAGATGGAACGGTCTATGATTTCCGTTGGTGCGCAGGCTTCCCCTAAGTTCACGCAGGCATAGGCTGCCTGTGGATTCTCTGCCGCCATTCTCCAAAAAGAAAATTTCACTATGCCCGGGGTGTTGTAACCAACGCCCAATTCTAAATACAGTACCGAAAGAGCTTGGTGGCGGCGGATAAAGTCATGGTAGCGGGCGGCGGCTTTGTGCCAGCCGGCATCCTCCACAAAAGTGTTGTCACAGCGCAGATTGGTGGTCATGGGCTTGCCGCACACAGGACATTTGGGAATGAGCTGGCTAGGAATGCGCATATCTTTCTGTTCCGCTATCATTTGCCGGATACTTGCTTCGTTGTCATAAGTGGCTTGATGACAGGGAACTGAACATTGGAACAGACCGTAATCGCCTTGGGTATAAAACAGGCGTTGTTTATCAAAGCCAGCTTTTTGGAAACAATGGTCTACATTGGTGGTGAGAACAAAATAATCTTTACCGTCTATGAGCCGCAACAATGTTTCATAAACCGGACTGGAGATGTCCTGATAGCGGTTGAGAAAAATCTGCCTGCTCCAATAGGCCCAAAATTCTTCCAGTGTGGGATAAGGATAAAAGCCGCCGGTGTACATATCGTGAAATCCATATTTGGCGGCAAAGTCGGCAAAATTTTGGTCGAACCGTTTACCATCATAGGTGAACCCTGCAGAGGCAGAAAGGCCCGCTCCTGCACCGAGAACAATGGCGTCGGCTGTGTCCAGTTTTTCTTGCAGCAGTTCTATTTGATTGGTGGTAAAAGCATCCGCAGTTTTTTGGCGTTTTTCAAAAAGCATGGTGTATCGCTCCATTCCTAAAAATCTGTTTTTAAAATCTGTTTTTTGGCTGCGCCAGCGAGTTTTTTTCTTGCTTGCGCTTTTTGTTCTGTAAGCTGTTGTTTGCAAAGCTTTTATTTGCAGCTATAGTACTTTCTCGTGTTTTTTTAGTTTATATTGTAGCGATTTTTCCGCTGCTGTGAAGTACGCACTTTTTTGTGGGATGGTTACTTGGAGGTAACGATTGCGGCGGCAAGCGGCTTATTGGAGAAAAATTGTACGCGTATAACAAAAAAAGAACTACCACCGCATTGCAGTGATAGTTCTTTTGGTGCCTCGAACCGGAATCGAACCAGTGACACGAGGATTTTCAGTCCTCTGCTCTACCGACTGAGCTATCGAGGCTTAAGAAAAAAGCGACGCAGATGGGAATCGAACCCACGACCTCCAGCGTGACAGGCTGGCATTCTAACCATCTGAACTACTGCGCCATATTGAAAAATGACATGTACGGGATTCGAACCCGTGAATGCCAGCGTGAAAGGCTGGTGAGTTAAGCCGCTTCTCCAACATGCCATAAATGCGCTATCCGCGATTCGAACGCGGGACACCCTGATTAAAAGTCAGGTGCTC
>CABUKW010000058.1 GCA_902492275.1 uncultured Peptococcaceae bacterium | reverse complement strand
AATTGCGGTGGCCTTTCCTGGTTTAAAATTGGTTGTTTGTCATGCCGGTTGGCCTTTTGTGCAGGAAATGATTCATGTTGCGTTTTTCCGTAAAAATGTGTATTTGGTACCGGATATGTACATGGTCAACTGTGCTGGCGCGCAGGACTATATTGCGGCGGCCAATTATATGCTGCAGGATAAAATAATTTTGGGCTCCGCCTATCCGATTTTGTCCATGAAGGAAAATGCAGAATACGTAAAAGCCCATGTGCGGCCAGAGGTTTGGGAGAAAATTTCTTACAAAAATGCCGCTGCCGTATTGGAATTAGAATAATCAAAATATAAAAAGAATTAACAACTAAAAAATAGATGGAAAAAGAAAGGCGTGTTAACAATGTATATTGATTCCCGTGTCAGACCTCCGTATAAAACCTATTTAGAGCAGGCAATTTACAAGAAAGAACATAATCGGCCTTGGACCTCCCGTTTTGAGGTATCCTATCCAGAAAATCATCCCGATTTAACCATGGATTCGATGTTTCAGGATATGGAAGAAGCCAATATCGGTATTGCCTTAGTGGCAGGCCGGTTAAGCTGCGGTCCAACCAATGGAGATGATGTTACCGAATTGGCCGCCGCCTATCCAGAAAAGCTGCGTTGCTTTCCTGACATCAATCCGCTGCATGGAGAAGCTGCCCTAAAAGAAATTGACGATCGTGTGATCCATGGACCTTGCGCTGGCGTTTGCATGGAATTTGGCTTTAATCCGATTGAGCCCATGTATGCCAACGATAAAAGAGCCTGGGCTGTCTATCAGAAATGTGCAGATAACAATCTGCCGTTGTATTTAAGCTTTGGCGGCTTTATTGGTCCAGACCAGTCCTATTGCCATCCGATGTTAATTGAAGAGGTTGCCAAAGCATTTCCCAATTTACGAATTTTATTGGCACATGGGTGCTATCCTTTTGTACAGGAAGCCTGCCATATGGCCATGAATCAGCCTAATGTGTATCTGGCGCCGGATATGTATTTGTTTGGCGTACCTGGCTCCAGAGATTATATTGACGGTGGCAATACTATCATTCGGGAAAAACTGCTGTATGGCTCTGCCTATCCTATCTTTGATATGAAACAGTCAGTGGAATATTATCTGCATTGCGGATTAAAGGAAAGCGCTTTAGAATACGTCATGTACAAAAATGCTGCCGCCTTCCTGGGGATTGAAGAACGCACCAATTCCAAAGAGTGGTAGAAAGCGATGGTGCGTGATAATGAAAAAACTATTTGAACCAATTACCATAAAAAACGTAACAATTCCAAATCGCACAGTGGTGTCGGCGATGGTGACAGAATTATGTGGACCAGACGGATTAGCCTCTGAGCCGTTTATTGCCTATCATGAAGCAAAAGCAAAAGGCGGTTGGGGACTGATTATCCCAGAAAATTATGTCATTGCGCCAGGTGTAGGCGGCTTTGCCAATTTGCCTGTCCTGTATGCGGATAGTCAAATCGCCAGCCATAAAGCTTTTACAGATAGAATTCATGCCGCTGGCGCTAAAATTGTCTGCCAGCTGTATCATGCCGGACGCCGTATTTCCTCAGCAGTCACCGGCTTGGAACCGGTTGGTCCCTCCGCTATGAAATTTGCCAGCGGACCATGGGAGATAAGCCGTGAATTGACAGTACCGGAAATCGAACAAATTGTAGAGCAATTTGCAGATGCGGCTGTGCGGGCCAAAAAAGCCGGCTTCGATGGCGTGGAAATTCACGGCGGTCATGGCTATTTGCTGCATTCCTTTAATTCGCCCTTTTCCAACAAACGCTGTGACGCCTACGGCGGCAGCATTGCTGGCAGGGCCAAGCTATCGGTGGATATTGTAAAACGGGTACGAGAAAAAGTAGGCAATGATTTTATGATTCAGTACCGGATTTCCTGCGAAGAAGGGGTTCCTGGCGCCATTACCATTGAGGAAGCAAAAGCTATTGCCATGCTGTTGGAGGAAGCGGGGATTGATTTATTGCATGTATCGCAGGGCGGCGACTTTAATCATGTTGTCTCTCCATCCAGTTGTGAGGCAAAAGCCCGTTATATTAACAATGCAGCGGAAATGAAGAAGGTATTGTCCATTCCGGTTATCGGTGTAGGACGTATCAATGATCCTTTGATTGCGGAAGAAGTATTGCGTTCCGGTAAAGCAGATTTGGTTACCATGGCCAGAGCTTCTCTGGCTGATCCAGAATTTCCGAACAAAGCAGAAGCGGGACAATATCAGGACATCAACTATTGTATTGGTTGTTTGCAGGGTTGTACCAAAGGCTGTTTAGTAAATCCGATGATTGGTCATGAAAGTGAATACGATCTGACACCAGTAGCTGTTCCTAAAACGGTATATATCGTCGGCGGCGGAATTGCCGGTTGCGAGGCTGCCATTGTAGCGGCGAAACGGGGTCATCAAGTTACACTGTTTGAAAGCGGCGATAAATTGGGCGGACAGTGGCTGTTGGCTTGTGTGCCGCCGGGAAAAACAGATTTCAGCAGCTTGGCGGCATGGCAGCAGCGCGAACTGCAAAAGCTGGGTGTCACAGTACAACTGCAAACAGCCTTGACCAAAGAACTTGTCGAAGCAGAAAAGCCAGATGTGGTATTGGTAGCTACTGGCAGCAAACCTTTTGTACCGCCGATTGCCGGTGTACAGCAGACCTCAGTTGTATTAGCCAGCGATATTTTAGCTGGGCGTGTGAATGCAGGTGCAAATGTAGTTGTGATTGGCGGAGGCTCTGTCGGTGCGGAAACAGCAGATCATCTGGCCTTGCATGGCAGCAAAGTGACAATTGTAGAAATGCGCGGCGGGATTGCGGAGGATGCTTCTGCCCGTCCTCGGAAATTTTTGTTGGAGCGCTTAGAAGCAGCAAAAGTGGCGATTTATACAAATGCCAGCGTGGTGATGATTGGCAAAGATGCAGTCTATATCGAACAAGACAAACAACCAAGAAAAATAGAGCATGTAGATACCATTGTAATTGCCACCGGTTCAAAATCTTACGCGCCATTACTGCAGGAGCTGCAGGGCTGTGACTGCAAGGTGATTGCAATCGGCGATGCCAATGGTGTGAAGGATGGAAAACATAATATGCAGGAAGCCTTTGTGACAGCATTGCAGATATAAGTCAGATCATAGAATTTGTTTTGCGTTTTGAAATGAAAACCACTAACTATTTGTAGTAGTTAGTGGTTTTTTATGATATACTTAATATTAAGGAGCTTTCATTACATAATACTTGAATATGTTGTATGGAGGGGGACGAATATGAAGCTGGAATATTTTGAATATTTGCTTGAAATTGCACGGCACAAAAATATGAGGGTGAGCAGTGAATATTTACATATGACGCCGCAGGCTTTGAGTATCTGCATAAAAAACATGGAAGAGGAAGTAGGCTTTGTTATATTAGACAGAAAGCCAAAGGGTGTAGCATTTACAGAACAGGGAGAAAAGCTTTTGGCCTGTGCGGAAAGAATTTTACAGGATTACCGCAGTACCTTGCAGAACATCCGTCAGGACGCAAAGACGGTTGGCGAGCAGAAAGATTTATTAATTTATTGCACGCCGATTCTTAATGTATTGTTGAGCAGTTGGATGGAAAGCTATTTAACTGCTTATCCCCGTATATCCATCAACGTGATTCATACTGTACCGGAACGCATTATCGATAATGTTGCAGCGGCACATGATAAGAATGTTATCGGTTTGGTCATGGATTTTCAGATGGAAGTGGTTGCCTTGTTAGAGCATTTGTGCAATATACTTGTATGGCGACGGTGCTTTACCGATGAGATGGTTTTAGCAGTAGCGAAAAATAGCAGTTGGGTAAAAGAAAGAGAAATTGCAATAGAATCTTTAGCTGGACAGACTGTCATTCACTGCACAGAGGAAGAAACAGAAGATATGGCGATTGGAGAAATCTTTGCGCCGATAGAGAGCCGTGTAAAACATATCCACTGTAACTCGATTAATTTATGGGGAAAAATGATTGGAAATAACCTGGGAATAGGACCTATCATCAAAAGAGCTTTGCAGCAAGCTTTACGGGACGGTATGCTTGATGCAGGCAAAGTAGTTGGGATTCCAATCCATCATCATCCTGCGTTAAATTGTTTTTGTATTTATCAAAAAGATGCGCCGGATTATGTGCAGAAAATTTCAGAGGAACTGATTAATTTGTAAAAAGAGCCGCAGATATCGTGATGATATCTGCGTTTTTATTTGCGTTAAAATTTTATTGATACATACTATTTTGACATCAAAATAGCTTTGATTGAATCTATGAATCGGACATGCTATGCTTGAAACAGGTTCCGGAAAAACAATGTATGTAGGTGCACCGCTTATTGTGAAGATGGACGTGGCAACAGATCGTAAAAATTTTATGCAAAGGAAGTGGAAAATCATGTCTGCCACTGAAAAGATGTCCAGAGCAACTGTAATCAAGTGGATATTAACAGTTATATTACCAGCTTCTTTGTTGCTTATTCCAACAAATGAGGTATTTACCAGTGAAATCCGTACATTTTTAGTGATTACTTTTGCGGGAATTTTAGTTTTAGCCTTTGATTTTTTTGACTCTATGGTTCCAGCAGTTTTAATACCAATTTTTTATCTTGCGTTTCATGTTGCGCCAGCGGCTACCATTTATGGAGGATGGACCGGCACAACGCCTATGATGGTATTTGGCGCCTTATTGTTGGCTGCGATTATGGATCAAACTGGTTTACTGGAACGGATTGCTTACTTTGTTATTATCAAAACAGGTGGTTCGTACCGCGGCGTAGGCTGGGGGATTTATATTGCCGGTGTGATCAGTGCCTTGATTACCAGCTGTAATTCCTGGGTTGTATATGCAGTAATTGTAGCAGGGATTATTAAAGGCTTAGGATTGGGCAAATCAAAAGAAGCCTGTGGTTTAATCGCCATTGCTGGAACTTCGGTTTTAGGTCAATACGGCTGGATGTATGCACCGGCCAATGTTGCGCTTTTTTCCAGCGGCTTACTGGAAGCCGATCCGAGTATTGTGATTACATGGACCTCTGCATGGATCAATAATTTACCAGCAATTTTTTCAGGATTTGTATTTACGGCAATCGTGTTGTATGTTTTGATGCCGAAGGTAGACTTGCAGGCAAAAGATGTGTTTATTGAAAAATATCATGAGATGGGAAAAGTCAGTCGCGATGAAAAAGTGACGATCGTAATTTTTGTCGGAATGTTGCTTTATTTAGTAACCTTTAATTTTCATCAGTTGGCGCCGGAATGGGCTTTCTTGTTCGTACCATGGATTTTCTTCTTACCAGGGATAAATTTGGCAGATGGTGAGACTTTGAAAAAGATGAATTACAGTTTGCTGTTTTTGATTGTGTGTTTTTTAGGCATTGGCAATACGGCAAGCTATTTGGGAATTAGTCAATTGGTTTCCAATATTTTGACGCCCTATTTATCTGGGGTAACAGAAATGGCTGGCGGCAATATGATTATGACGGCGATTATCTATATTGTGGGCTTCCTTCTGAATTTCATTTTAACACCGTTTGCGATTTATGGGGCTTTTACACAACCATTGGCACAGCTTGCAGCAGATTTGGGATTTAATCCGTTATTTATTCAATATACGTTGGTAACGGCAGGCGATTCTTTGCTGCTGCCTTATGAGAGCGTAGGATATCTGCTTTACTTCTCCTTAGGCTTCTGCTACATGAAAGACTGGATCAAAATATTCGGAATAAAATGCATAATTTTATTCCTTTGGGCAGTTTTTATCTGTACACCTTACTGGAGCCTGATTGGAGTTATGTAATAAGAAATCAGAAAAGGAGAGAGTTTTATGTTAAAAGTAATTGACTGGAGATTAAGACCACCGTTTCGGAGTTTTAAGGAGAGCTATCTGTATAACGAAGATCTGCGGCCGACAGCGCCAGCAGCGGCGTTGGAATTTAATATGGATAAGATGATAGAAGAAATGGATGGGGCTGGTGTAGAAGTTGGCGTTGTGCCAATGCGTGTCGGCAATGACAATCACGATATTGCCGAATTAAAGAAACGGTATCCTGGACGGTTTGCCGGATTAGCCCATATTGATCCCTGGGATGGGAAACAGGCATTAGATGATATCGATTTATATGTGGGAGAAGGAAAAGCAGATGGGATTATTATGGAACCGGGACAATTCTTTTTAAGAGATTCTATGCCGGCAGATGATAAGATGCTGTGGCCCATTTATGAAAAGTGTCAGGCAGAGGGGATTTTGGTGTCCTTAACGTTTGGCGGTTTATTTTGCGACAAGCTGGAAAACTATAATCCCATTTATATTGACCGGGTGGCCAAACTGTTTCCTGATATGACGTTGGTTTTATCCCACGGCGGGTGGCCTTATGTGACAGAAATCTGCCATGTGGCTTATCAGCGGCCTAATGTGCATCTGGATATTGATTACTATGGCTTTACCACTAATCCAGGCTATCAGGATTATGTGATTGCGGCTAATAATGTGCTGCAGGATCGTATTCTGTTCGGCTCCTGCTACCCAGGTTTTTCATTGGAACGGGCCGTGGGAGAATATCAAAAAAACGGTTTGAGTGAAGAAACGTTGCCGAAGGTGCTGTATCACAATGCGGCAAAATTATTAAAATTGGAAAAATAATGCATAAAACAGGAAGGGAGATTATGTGAAATGAAAATCATCGATGCGCGGGTGCGCGTTCCTTATAAATCTTTTGCCAATGCGGCTATTTTTAAAGATCCAGCTGCTATGGATGCTTGGGCTAAAATGTTTAACATGGCAAGACCGCCGAAGGTTGCAGGAATGGAAGAACTGTTTGCAGATATGGAGCGGGCAGGTGTGTCAAAGGCGTTGGTTTCCTGCCGACGGGGACACAATGTAGAAAATGCAGATATTGCAGAAGTCTGCAGCTTATATAGCGATAAATTGTTCGGTTTTGTAGAAATTGATCCAAAGGATGGCGTAGCGCTTGGCATGGAAGAAATCGAGCGATATGTTTTGAACGGTCCCTGCAGTGGGGTGGCAGTAGAACCGGGATTTAACCGGCGGGGCCCATTATACGCAGATGATGAACAGTTCTATTTTGTTTATGAAGCCTGTGAAAAAAATCAGATTCCATTATATTTTAACTTTGGCGGTTTTATCGGGCCTGATTATAGCTATAATGATCCAGATTTGATTGTGAAAATCGGAAAAACATTTCCTAAATTAAAAATGATGATTGCCCATGCGGCATATCCGCATGTCCTGAAAATTATTCATACGGCAGTGGCTAATCCGAATGTATATGTGTTGCCTGATATGTATGGTTTTGATATTCCGGGCGGCGATTTATATAGAAAAGCCGCAAATACCATGCTGCAAAATCAGATTATCTTTGGCTCCGCCTATCCGATTTTTGATATTCAGGCTGCAGCAGATTATTATATGCATTGCGGCATAAAAGAAGAGGTCTTGCCGAATATTATGGCTGGCAATGTAGAAAGATTTTTAGGTCTGTGAGAAAAGGTTTCCTTGTGAAAAAAACGAAGGAATTGTGCGCGATTTTAAATGTGTCATCTGTTTGTGGCGCTTATGTGGCAACTGAAAATAATTTTGCTTATAATGCAGCAAAAAGTGCAGTGGTGGGAATGACAAAAGCTGCTGCAGTAGATCTGGCCGGCAGTAACATTAGAGTAAATATGATTCATCCAGGTACGATTGGTGGGACGGCAATCAGTGGGACGGTTCTGCAAGGAAAAATGGAAAAGATGAAATTGAGCAAAATTCCTTTAGGAAGAGCAGGTACACCAGAAGAAGTTGCTGCAGTTGTGTCATTTTTATGTTCAGATGAAGCCAGCTATATACATGGGACAAGTGTGGTCGTAGATGGAGGTCAAATTTTAGGATACCGTGATCCAGCTAGTTTTAGTTGACAAATGGCTTGTTTTATTATAGATGGGTTGGGCATCACAGAAAACTGCAACGCTCGTGATAAGAATGCTTGCTTTGACAAGCGTTTAATGGGATAAAGGTCATAATTGAATGCTTCTGTATTGCTTACCTATAGGTGCATTTGGGAGAAGTGATAATAGGTTTTTGGCATACGCAGATGATTTGTTTTTAGAGGTGAAACAACCGAGAGTTTTTACAGCAGTTTTGTCACAGCATTTTCTTGTAGCAATGCTGTGACAAAACGCTTTCTTGTTAGACAAAAGCCCTGATGCTTGTATAATAATAATCAATAGAACTTATATTGATATTGCGATGGTACATATGGCCTCGAGAACTATTTTGTAAGACGTCGTGAAGCATTGATATAAGGAAAGATTTATTTTACTAAAAATTTTGAATTTATATAAGGAAGTGTTTTCAGGATGGAAAAAGTCAAACAGGGAAATCTCTTAAAATGGCTTATTTCAGTGGGCGTGCCATTGTTATTATTTTTAGTTCCCACATCGGAAGCTTTTACAGTACAGGCAAGAATGTTTTTGGTGCTGAGTGTCATGGCGATTATGGTAATTGCATTCGGTTTAATGGATATGATGATTCCGGCGTTGCTGCTGCCGGCCGGTTATTGGGTGTTTGGCGTGGTGGAGAAGGCTACAGAAGCTTATGCAGGCTTTGCCAGCGCTACGATTTGGGTTATTTTAGGTGCCTTCGTATTAACCATTGCTTTAGATGAGTGCGGCATTTTAAAACGAATTGCCCTAGCGATTATTGAAAAGTTGGGCGGCTCATATAATGCAACCTTATATGCAATCTATATTGTAGGTGTGGTATTGGGACAGCTTTGCTTCTGCAGCCATTATTTTATTCTGATTGGTCTGGTCTTTGGGATTTGTCAGGCTATGAAGCTGAAACCGCTGTCTAAGGAAGGCGCGATTATGATGTGTGTTGGCGGTATGGCCGCCATGAATGTAAAGACCTTTTTATATCAGACCTCTAATATGAGTTTGATGATTGCAGGTATGCAAAATGTTTATCCCGATTTCACCATTGCGCCCATTCAACTTTTGCTGTATAACTGCCCGGAGTTTTTAACATCGTTATTGTTTATTTTTGTTGTCACAAAGGTTTGTCATACCAAGGATATCCAATTTGAAGGCGGCAGAGAATATTTTCGCAAGGAACGGCTGGCCATGGGGCCTATGACGATAGCAGAGAAAAAAGCAATCGTTGTGTTAATTGTATTAATGGGTTATGTTATGTTTCAGCCCTATCATAAGTTTAATTTAAATTATGTATTTATTGTTCTGCCGTGGATTTGCTTCTTTCCAGGGATCAACATTGCGCCGACTGCAAGCTTGGACCGCGCAAAAATGTTTTTCAGCACCTTTGCCTTTGCCGGTTCCTGCATCACCATCGGTCAGGTGGCACAGACCTTAGGGTTAGGAAATTTGATTGCCGATATTGCAACTCCGATTTTAGCGCCTATGGGCAAAGTGGGTTTAACTTATGGCGTTTTGCTCTTTGGTACAGTGGCCAATCTGCTGCTGACGCCGGCTGCGATGGCCAGTTTGCTGCCCACAGTGCTGGCCAATATTTATCAGGTATTAGGATACAATCCGATATGCAGTATTTTGACGGTAGTATACTCATTGGATATGATTTTCCTGCCCCATGAAGTAACAGCTTATTTAGTAATGTTCGGGTTTGGGATGATGAGCATGAAACAGTTTATAAAATTTTATGGCGCAAAAACCTTATTTACTTTGATATTTTTTGGATTAATTCAAATACCTTGGTGGATGCTATTGGGAATTTTTTAAAAAAGTAAAAGGGCTTATCAATTTGGTAAGCCTTTTTGACAAAATAAACAATATGAAGATAGGAGGAATTGACGTGAAAAAAATATTAGAACCAATCAAAATCAACGGCATGGAATTACGAAATCGGATGATTGTATCGGCGATGGTGACAGGCTATGCCAATGCCGATGGTACAGCCAGCGAAAAATATATCGCTTATCATGAAGCCAAAGCAAAGGGCGGTTGGGGATTGATTATTACCGAGGATTATATCGTCTCGCCGACGGCAGGAGCTTCAGCGCCGTTGCCAGCGCTGTATGACGACAGTCAGATTGCCAGTCATCAGCAATTGACCCAGCGGGTGCATCAGGCTGGAGGAAAAATTGCGGCACAGCTTTATCATGCAGGGCGGGAAACAACTTCCATGGTGACAGGAGTGCAGCCGGTGGCGCCGTCGACGATTCAGGATCCCACCATGCCAGAGCAGCCAAGAGCGTTGACGGTGGAAGAAATTTTGGAAATTGAGGACCAATTTGCTGCCGCAGCTTGGCGGGCCAAACAGGCGGGATTTGACGCCATTGAAATTCATGGCGCCCATGGGTATTTGGTCAATCAGTTTGTATCGCCCTTTTCCAATAAGCGCGTGGACCATTATGGCGGAAGTTTGCGTAACCGCGCCCGTTTTGCATTGGAAATTGTGAAGAAAATTCGGGAAAAAGTGGGGCTGAAATATCCTATTCTTTATCGGATGAGTGTGCAGGAATATGTAGAAGGCGGTCTGGCGCTAGAAGAAGCAAAGGCCTTTGCCCAAATGTTGGAAGCGGCTGGCGTAGATATGATTCATTGCTCGCAGGGCGTTTATACGTCGATTGAAACGGTAGTGCCGCCTTTTGGCGTGACGCGAGGTGCTTTTGTAGAAAATGCAGCGGCCATCAAATCTGTGGTGCAGATTCCAGTCAGTGCAGTAGGACGTATCAATGATCCGGATTTGGCAGAAGCAATTCTTTGCTCTGGAAAAGCGGACCTGGTAACAATGGCGCGCGCCTCCTTGGCTGATCCGGAAATGCCCAATAAAGTGAGAGATGACCGTTACGACGAAATCAGTCGCTGTATTGGTTGTTTACAGGGTTGTCTGGCCAATAGCAATGCAGGTACCGGAAAGGTGCGCTGTCTGGTAAATCCCCTGACTGGTATGGAGGATGAATACTGCCTGAAGCCAGCAGAAACAAAGAAAACGGTGTGGATTGCCGGCGGTGGCGTAGCAGGCTGTGAAGCGGCCATTGCAGCGGCGAGACGAGGTCATCAGGTGACCGTGTTTGAAAAAAGCGGGCGGCTAGGCGGACAGTGGATTGCAGCAGCGGTACCTGTGAACAAAACGGAGTTCACGACCTTTGTGATTTGGCAGCAGAATCAGCTTCAACAGCTGGGTGTTACAGTCAAGCTGAATTGTGAAGTAACAGCGGAGCTGGTGCAGCAGGGAAAACCCGACGCTCTGATTGTGGCGACTGGCAGTAATCCCATCATACCGTCTATTCCTGGTATTGACGGACTGCAGGTTGTGTTGGCGCAGGATGTGTTGCTGGGCGAGGTGGAAACAGGGCAGCGGGTAGCTGTGATTGGCGGCGGTCTGGTCGGTGCTGAAACGGCAGATTTTTTGGCCTGTCATGGCAAACAGGTCTGCATTGTGGAAATGATGGACGAGCTGATGCGGGATGGTGAGCCGACGCCGAAAGCGATGCTGCTCAGACGGTTGGCGCAGAATCATGTTGCAGTGTATACCGCAACGAAGGTCACAGGGATTGAGGCGCATGCAGTGATTGGTGAAAAAGACGGTGCGGAAATCTGTATTGCTGATATAGACACGGTGATCATTGCCATCGGTGTGCGTTCTAATAGAGCCTTAGAAGAACAACTGGCAGGAAAGTTCCAGGGTGAGATAATCGCCGTTGGTGACGCCAAGAAAGCAAAAAATGGGTATTTGGGCATTCAGGAAGGGTTTGAAGCAGGGTTTAACATTTGAAATACGAACACAGAAACCGCTCATGGCCCAAAAGTGCTCAGGGCAACAATGTAGAACGGCATAATGGAAAAATATGTTGTAAAAAGCAACTCCCCAAAAGATAAAAGGAAAAAGACAGAACCGGCTTGTATGATTGTATTGTCAACGGGCTGGTTTTGTTGCGTGCAGCATATTGTTTTTGTATTTTCAGCAAAAACAGTTGAGCAGCTTTTTGAGTTCCAGTATAATAAAAATGAGAAAAGAAATTCTGGCCGATAATTCAAAGAGAACAGGTTGTGAAATTTATGCGGATAGAACAATTAGAATATGTATTGGAAGTTGCCCGGCAAAAATCCTTCAGTATGGCAGCAAATCATTTACATGTCTCGCAGCAAAGTTTGAGTCAATCCATCAAAAATCTGGAACAGGAGTTAGGTGTGGAATTATTTGCTCGTACAAACCGTGGTGCGCATCAGACGAAAGAAGGAGAATTGGTCGTTGATTTTTCCAGAGAAATGTTATCTAGGTACGGACAGCTTCGAGAACAATTACAAGATTTAGGGCAGAAGCCGAAGCAGAAGAACACTTTGTGTGGTAAACTGATTGTATATACCTGCCGAATTTTTTACTTATCTTTTTTGCCCGATGTTGTAAAAACTTTTTTAAAACAATATCCGAAAATGAAACTAGAAGTGATTGAATTGGATAGTAAAGCGATTTATACAGCGATAGAAACAAGTGTGGAGCAAGATTCAAAAGCTGAAGTGATTGGTTTGGTAAATTTACCGTATGCTGATAATGGTATTTTAAAAGAGTTTGCCGTAAAGGAAGGATATACATTTCGACCTATCACATCAGGCAAATTTAAATTGCTAGTCAGTAAAGAGTCTGAAATGGCCGGTTATAAACAAATTTCTGCCCGGCGTTTGGCGCAGTATTCGGTGATACAATATCGTACCAGTCATTTTGAGAATACACCGCTTTACCATTTGTTAGCTTATTATGGTTATCCGACGCCGCATATCTCGTTATCGGTCGACTCTTTTGCATTATGGGTGGAAACGATCAAAAATAATTTAGGTGTCGGCTTTATGCATGAGGTAGCCTGCCGTAAAAATACAGCCCATTACGATACCTTGCAGCAGCTGGCTGCAGTTAATATCAAGGAAGTATGGGGCGGCACCTTGGGATGCATTAGCCGCGAAGGCACTTCGGTGCTGGCCAATGCTTTTTTAGAATGTTTTCCTGATTATCAGAAGCATAAACGGGGATAGGAAAATGGCTGTGGTTGAAGGATTTCTCCCACTGAAAAAACGATATCGATATATTGAATTTTTGCGGGAAACACGTTACAATGAAAACCTGCCGGCAACCTATCAGAGAATGCTGGACTGGGCTGCGCGCCATCATTATCAATGTATGGGAAATTGTTACGAGCGCTGTGTGACCGATTATTGGACGACGCGCAACAGCCAGGAATTTGTCACCGAATTGTTGATTCCAGTGCAGCGAAAAAAATAAGGGATAAGGGAATGCTCGGAGTTATCAATCGGGAGCAAAAAGGGGCTGTTGCCTGTAATGCAACAACCCCTTTTGATTTTATCGTTTTTTTATTTCTTTTTTATTTTTTTTGCACTATTTCTCAGATCCATTCTTTTATGGAAATAGGCGTTTAGTCTTCTTTCTGAATCACAGGCACTTCAATATCTTCGGCTTCTTCACCTGGCTGATAAACTTTGGCGATGGCGATACAGATAATGGTTTTGTAGCCGGCTGCTTTTAGAATGTCGTGACCGGCTTTTAAGGAAGCGCCGTTGGTGGTTACGTCGTCAAATAAAATGGCGATGGATTCGTCGGTGATTTCACAGCAACGGGATTTTTCAATGGTAGCCATGTGACCGGCAACTTTTTCTTCGCTTTCCAGTGTTTTGGTGCGCACCAGACATTTGGCGGCGTCAAAGAAGGATTCGTTGGCGCGGCATAAGTCCTCTACCAGCGGATATAAACCGGATTTAAAGTTATCGATGGTGCAGGACGGGAATGCATACAGATGCACATCTTCGCCTTCCAGTTCTTTGGTTAATCTCTGCCAGTAGGGATCGTTGTACAGATACCCACGGATGTAGTCTAAAGAGTCGCTGATGTTCTGACGGAAGTTCAGCAAGCGATTGCAGTTATGATTATAAAATTCCTGTTTGTACATATCTACAGGATAATAGTCACATAAATACAGCAATTCAAAGTTGCCATCAGGATAAAAATAACGGTGTAGCTTCATAATAATGCCCTCCAGTGTATAAGTTATAAATTTGGTTCTGATAGATATTAGCCAGTTTTTATATGTTAAGTATATATAAGAACTTTCTTATTACATTTATTATATAAAATTTTCTGTATCATTACAATAAAAGAATTCATAATGACATAAAATTTTGGCTATCCCCCCAAGGTATCTGTACCTTTGCCCAATAATTAGTTCTAGTCTATCTGATTTCTGGTAAAAAGTAAAGAAAAATTTAGAAGGAACGGGCTAGCGATTCTTGAAATCATTTTATGTTTGTTATTTTGTGCGTTTCCTGTTATGATAAAGGCAGCAAATTGATTTTATGCAGAAGGTTTTGTAAAAAAACAGATATTCATATAGAAATCAGGAAAGTGCGAGGCGTATTTTATGAAAATCGAAATTCCCTGGCAGTGCCAGCAAATTTTGGATTGTTTTGCGGCCCATCATTTGCAAGCCTATTTGGTGGGCGGCTGCGTGCGGGACAGTTTATTGGGAAACACCCCTAAGGATTGGGATATTTGCACCGAAGCCCTGCCGGAACAGGTACAGGAATTGTTTCGGCAGGAAAAGGTGATTTTGACCGGATTGCAGCATGGCACGGTGACGGTGCTGCTGGGCGGTATGCCGGTGGAAATTACCACCTATCGCATTGACGGCGCTTATGAGGATCATCGCCATCCAAAGGAGGTATTTTTCACCGACAGCCTGCGGGAGGATTTGAGCCGCAGAGATTTTACCATCAATGCGCTGGCCTACCATCCGAAAGAGGGCGTGATTGATTATTTTCGTGGCTTGGAGGACTTGGAGCAGGGCATCATCCGCTGTGTGGGCGACGCGGCCAGCCGTTATGCGGGCTATTCGCTTTGCCTGTGTGCTCAATTTTCAGTTTGAACAGGAAACGGAGCGGGCGATCCGGCAATACAGCTATTTGCTGCGCAAGATTGCCAGAGAGCGCATTCAGGTGGAGTTTGATAAAATTTTGACCAGCTCCTGGGCCGCCTATGGTTTGGAAACTTTGGCCCGTCTGGATTGTTTTCCTTACTTTTTGCCGGAAATCTGCCACACCTGGCAATTTGCCCAGGAGGGCGGGCGGCATCAGTTTGATATTTTTACCCACACCAAAAAGGCGGTGGCGTTAGCGCCGCCTACGGTGGTATTGCGGTTGACGATGCTGCTGCACGATATTGGCAAGCCCTTTGTGTGGCAGCGAGAGGGGCAGCGGGATACATTCCCCGGGCACAGTCTGGTAGGCGCCGAATTGGCTGGAAAAATTTTAGAGCGGCTGCGCTATGACAAAAAAACGATCGCCCAGGTGAGGGAACTAATCGCCCAGCATGAACGGCTGCTTACCGCCGATGAAGTTTGTTTGCGGCAGGCTATGGCTGATTTGGGCGAGGAGGGGCTGCGCAATTTAATTGCGGTGAAGCGGGCCGATGTATGGGCCCACAGCGACGCTATGGCCCAATTACCTCTGGAGCCTTTTGACCAGATGGAACGGATGCTGGAGCGAATATTGGAGCGGGGCGATTGCTGCTCCTTAAAGCAGTTGGCTGTTTCCGGTCAGGATATGCTGGCGCTGGGCTGCAAGGGCCGTCAAATCGGAGAACTATTGCAGCAATTATTGCAGCAGGTGCTGTTGGAACCAGCGCGCAATGACAGAGCCTATTTATTACAGCAAGCAGAAAATCTGCTGGCTGGTACAGAATAAAACGACGGAAGGCAGAGAGATGTTATGGAAGTAATTCAATCGGAGCAAAATCAGTGGCTGAAACGGTGCCGGGCTTT
>CABUKW010000057.1 GCA_902492275.1 uncultured Peptococcaceae bacterium | reverse complement strand
CGGAAGAATGTCTATTACCAAAAACAAAGCCAGTATCGCAAGCAAAATTGCTGCCCGTTTTTGTACAGTTATCTCTTTTGCAGCCATAATTACACCCCCATCTTTATTTACGCCTTTTTTGGAAAATGAAAGTTGTCCTGATAATATCGTTCAACCGGATGTTTATAGGTTTCCAGCGGAACTGGGTCTAAATATAATTTCATATTGCCGTTCTCCTGGCAAATTTTAATCCAGCCTAACCAGTTTTGATTATCCCGCTGTGGGTAATCCTCACGATAATGGCCACCACGTGTTTCTTTTCGCATCAGCGATGCTTTCAAAAACATTTCTGTTACCATAGCAATGGCTTCTATTTCCTTACATTTCATCAAATAGTGGGCATCTCCGCTGCCCATTTCCGGAAGCAGATCCTGTTGAATTTGCTGCAGTTCACGCAAAGCCAACTGCAGGCTTTCCTCTGATTTTAAAATACTTACATTATACGGCAGCACCAATTCTTGAATTTTACGTAGAACTTCTTTCCCGTTCACGCCTGACTTCTGGATTTGTCTGCTTAAAACCAAACGTTTTGCTTCTAATTCTTCTTTAGATAACTGGGTAGAAATATTAGAACCTTCCTGTTGCAGATACTGATAAATTCCTTCCGCAGCCAAATAGCCTGTTGTCGATGTGGTGCTTAAATCAAACCCTCCAATATAAACGCCTGCATCCAGAAAACGAGAACGACCAACTGCATATAACCCTTTCACCTTTGTACGACCATACGCATCCGCCACAATACCGCCAAAGCTGCTCAATATCTGCGGCTGCCACTCTGTCGTCCCTCGGAAAAAGTCGATACCGATATCTTTTAGCTTATTATGATTCAACAGCTGCCATCCAGCCGCTGGTTGAACAAACTCCCGATCTTCCTCCTTTAAATCGCTAGTATCAAAATAGATGGGGCCTCTGCCTGCTTTGGTCTCCATAGCCATTGCCATCGTTGTATAGTGGGGATCCGTATTGCCTTTTAAGACAGGCGAATACCGCTCCATAAACGATTCGCCCTTTGCATTCACAAATTTCGCCCCTAACGGCAATAATACGGTTTGACCTTCCCAGGAAAAAAGTTTTGGTACGTTCCAGACTTCGGCAAATTCCATATTGCAAAGTTCTGCGCCAGCCTGATAGGCCAGCAGCAATCCTTCGCCAGTCGACGTATTTTTCCCATAAGAGCATTTCCATCCGCCTCGTCCACAGGCAATCACCACTGCTTTTGCTGCAAAGCTACAAAACTGACCGGTTCGAACCTGAAATCCCACTGCACCTGTGATATGTCCATCCTGCTGCAATAATTCTGTAATCATGATACGGCCAATACGCTGAATATCCAGCCGATGCATTTCCTTATTCAAACTATCGCGCATATCTTCGCCGCCAGTTCCCTTGACTTTGGTGATACACAGTTTTACATGATCCAGTCCTCTTTGCGGAATTCCCTTAAAATTTCCATCATCCTTTCTGGTATAAGCGCAACCCAGCTTTTCATACTCACACAACCGGTCATAAGAAGCTTGAAATAAAGTTTCCATCAGTTTCTGATCACACAGTCCGTCCCAGTAATAAACCAGATCCTTCACCCATTCATCAATATTTTCTTCTGGCGTAACAGCGTCAAAATCTCCTTCTGACATTGTCATCAAACCGCCCCAGTCAGCCCCGGCTTTATCTACAACCGTTACTTGCAGCCCAGGTTCTAATTCTTTCAGATGTTTTGCTGTCCACATGCCGGAAGGTCCTGCACCGATAATCAGTACATCGGTTTCTATATTTACACATTCCATTTGAAATTCTCTCATTTCGAACACTCCTCTTATTTCTTTGTCTGCAATCACATTGGATAAACCGATGGCAGTATTTCTTTAAACGGGTGAACAAAGATGGCGCCCTTCGGGCAATTGCGCTCACATAAAAAACAAGTCATGCAATCCTCTGGATAAGCAATATACGCTTTTTTATCAGGTCCCAGCCGTAACGTATCCAATGGACAGCGTTCTACACAAATTCCACACCCTACACATTTTTCTTTATCAATACTGCGAATCATTCTGAACACCTCATTTTCTTTATTTCATAAAACTTCTTGTGAGGGTGTCGGCCGTTCATCCCTCTCTATGTATAAGATTATATTATGTAATAAATTATCTGTAAAATATGAATCCTTCTGCATTGTGCGCAAAAAAACTTATAGCTTCTTGTCGCTTATTCTTTTCTATGTTATACTGTTTCTATCTCATTTCAGGAGGTTCCCATGCTGCTAAAACAACTTCTTTTGCTGAATACATTGCAATCTTACAATTCTTTTCGTGAAGCAGCATCAGCGTTGCAAAAACCGGAATCATCGCTTCGCTCTGCCATTCACAGCCTGGAAAAAGAATTGGGCTGCACGTTAGTTACGACTGACAAGAAAGGTATTCATTGGACGGAAACAGGGCAGCAAATATTGCTGCATACCGAACAATTGCAAAGTAAAACCCGCCAATTATACCGCCTGCAGGATCTTTTATATCAGGCGTTTTCCCATAAAATTTCTATTGCCAGCAGCACCCAATATGGCAGTCTTATCCTTACTGAAATCATCACAGAGATTATGCAGGAATACCCTTCTGCTCACTTTTCTTTATCAACACGTAATAACCAGGCGTTATTGCAGCTACTCATTTCCCAACAGATCGATTTAGCCTTGTTACAAATTCATGAGATTGAACAGCCTCTGCTCATCAACACGCTGCAAGGGCTGCCGTTGCAGATTCATGCGCTGTCACAGGATCATATGTGCTTTCTGACCGGCCCCAGCCATCCCTTATATCAAGAACGAACGGCTCCGTTAAAAGAAATCATGCAATGTTCCCGTCTTGTTTCAAAAGATCCGTCCAATCACCTTACCCATACATTCTTTCAGAAATATGGCTATACCAATACAATCTTGCAGATGTCCAATATTATTTCACAACGAAAGTTAATCGCCGAAACCAATTATATTTCCTGGCAATCCTTTTCCGCTGCACAAAACAGCTTAGCCTTGTACCAGGATGCTTTGCATATTCTAGAAATTAAAGATTTTTCCTGGAATTGTACGCATTACAGCGTCTGCAGTAAAACGCCGACTTTCGGTGAAAGCATTTTACTGGAGAAGCTAAACCAAAAATTATTCTCCTAGACGAAATATCGGAGGAATCAATATGAAACTACAGCAACTCCATTTGCTTTGCGCTTTAGAACAATACCATTCTTTCTCTCAAACGGCACAGCATCTTTTTATTTCTCAACCGGCGCTCAGCACTGCTATGCAGGCTTTGGAAAAAGAATTGAACTGCACACTTCTCATCCGTAATCATCAAGGCGTTCAATTTACGACAGCAGGAAAACTGGCTCTGGAATATGCCCATGAAATTTTAAATGAAGTCCATCTGATTCATGCCATCGCCAATGATGCCCACGACAGGCTAACAAATCACATCACAATCGGCGGTAATACGTTAGTCTGTATAGAACTATTATTGCAGGTGTATTTCCAAATTGAAAAGGAGTACCCGCAAATCTCTGTTAATTTCCAGGAAATTGACGAGCATACACTCATTCATCAACTGCTCTACGGAGGACTGGATTTTGCGCTCTTGCAAATAAATTCTACTTGTTTGGAAAATGACCGCCAACAATTAGAACAAAAATATCATCTTCATCTCTCGGAACTGACAAACGAACCTATGGCTGTTCTGATTAGCAAACATCATCCTTTACAGCAGAAACAATCTATTTCTATTTACGAATTATTCAACTTCCCATTTGCAACAGCTCATATGGAAACGGACCGGAGACTGATTTCCGCCTTACAGACGCTTGGTTATCAGAAGCCGCCCTTTGTTCTGCAGGATACCTTTTGCCTGAATCAGTTTATCTCCAGCAGTACCTACTGGACCTTTATTCCCCAGCGCGAGGTTTTACGGCATCAACAAAATTCCCCAAATTCATTTTTATTTTTGTATCCAGAGGATTTTCCCTGTCGCTGCGCGATCAACTGGCTTCACAATAACTCTCCCTATCCAGCAGAAGAAGCCTTGCTGCGGCAGACAATAGACCTATTGTTACAATTAGAATGACACATCCATTTCTCCACAGCAAAAAACTCCTTCCATGTGCCCGCATGAGAAGGAGTTTCTTTTTTGCACTATTCAATTACAGTTACATCCCAAAGCCTGGGAACAAATACAAGCTATACAGCATACTCAGCACGAAATAGAGGGCGATGATGACGAAAAAGGGCGGGAATACTTTTTTCATCACTTCCCCTTCCCGTCCAATCAAGCCTACGGTGATGGCTGCGGCTACAACGTTGTTGGGGCAAATCAGGTTGCCCAGCGCAGCGCCGGCATTTTGTCCAGCACAGACTACGATAGGATTCAAGCCCAATTGCAGCGCCGCTTCTACGTGCATGGGCGCAAACATAATATTGGAACCCAATCCGGTGCCGGTGATAAAGGCGCCCAGACTGCCGATGGCCACTGCCACCGGCGGATAGAAGTTGCCGGCAATGTCGGCGCCAGCCTGCGCCAGCAGCATAATCATACCGGAGTTTTTCATCAAATTGCTGACTACTACCAAAGTACAAATAGTAATCATGGCCGGCAGCACGCTTCTGGCCGCCGATTTGATGCAGTCCACATATTCTAAAAAAGGCACCCGTAAAATCAGCGAGCCCAGATAGGAACTGATAAAAATCACAACGCCCACCCAAACAATGTAGCCATACTTGGTCATAACGCTCCAATAGTTGGCTACCAGCGTATAGCGCACCAGAGGCAGCAAAATGGCCAGCACCAGATAAGGGCCAAAGGCCTGCAGCGCCGAGTATTTGCCCAACAGCGCGCTTTTTTCTTTCGGCGCATGATAGACATATTCATCAGGCGTTTTCAGCTTCACAACCCTTAAAAAGGCTACAGAGAATAAAATGGCCAGTAAACCAGTGCCCAAGCTGGTCAGCTCCGGTCCGATAAAATTGGAGATGAAAAAATCCAACAGGCACAGCACCACGCTGGCATAAATCAGAAAGGGCCAAATGCCTTTAAACCCTTTCCGGCCGAAGGCAATCAACAACGCCAAGGTGGGCACCAGCATGACACCGAACATATGAAAACGGCCAACCATGGCGGAAGCCTGCGCCGAGGTCATATAATCGCTGACGCCGCCCAACCCCATAATGGTGGTTACGCCAGCGCCGCCCCAGGAGGCCGGTGTGGCGTCGCCCAAAAGGGCGCAGGCTGCAGCAGTAACCGGATGAAAGCCTAAGCCTACCAGGAAAGGCGCTGCAATGGCTGCCGGACTGCCGGCGCCTGCCGCCCCTTCCAAAAAGATGGCGAACATGATGGCGATAATAATCAACTGGGCCCGACGGTCATAGGTAATGTCGGCCAACACTGCTTTTACTTTTTCGATAGCGCCGGTTTTGGTCATGGTCTGCAAAATGACAAAGGCCGAAAAAATTAACAAAATAATTTTTAACCCTTCCACAATGCCCGATTTGGTTTGCCCGATTACCATAGCGCTGTCGGCGTTGAAAAACAGCATAGCGATCACCCAAGTATAAACCATAGCGATTGGCGCTACCAGCATAGCCGGTTTTCTCAGCACGGTCATCCCTAATAACACCAGCAAAATTGGACTGATGGCCAGTAAAATATTCATATTGTTTCCTCCGTCTCGTCTAAGATGTCTGCCTTTTCTTTTTTACTTCATTTTACTTTATTTAACTTCTTTTCACCGCTTGCTTTATGGCAAGATTGGCTTTACTGAAAAGCCTTTTGCACGTCGGCAGCGGTGATGCCTACTGGACAGGCAAAATCGGCTAAAGTATCCAGCCCCTGCGCAGCCTTTAGTTTACCGTTGATGGCAGCTAAGCCTACAAACTTGGCCGTCAGCATGGTGTTCTTCCAGCCGTTTTGCTCGGCTAAAGCATTTAAGCTGTTGTAGCAGGCGCCGCAGTCAATACATTTTAACAGATTGCCGCAGCCTTTTTTCTGCAATTCCCGGCGGCCATTGTCCAACAAAATCAAATGCACTTCCAGCGGACCATGCACGCCGTATGCCATGTGGAATTCAATGTCAGCGGTACGGCTTTGTCCGGAAATCAGCGAATAATAGGTAGGATTTTGCTTGCCCAGTCCGTAAATGCTGGCGGTCTGAATGCCGCGCAGCGTTTCCTCCGCCGAATCATATAAACGGTCGTAGCCAGCTACTACAATATGTCGGTAAGGCAGATTGGATACGGTGCGGCCGTTGCCTTCGCTTTCGCCGATAACAATGGTACCGTTTTCCGCCACAATGCCCTGCACGTTGGTCACACCGTAGTCGGAGGCCAAGATATCCTGCCGGATTTTTTTCTGTACGGCCCGATTCAGCTCCTGGGGATTGGCAATGGCTTCTCCCACATAGGCCTGCAACGCTTTCACAATCTCATCCTGACTTAACCCTTCCAGATTGGCCAGCAGCGGATGCTTATTGCCTTCTCTGCCCAGCTGTTTGACGATGATTTCTCCCACGTCGGTCAGCGCTACTTCCTTGCCCGCTTCTGCCATCAGGCTGTCAAATTCAATTTCCTCCAGCTCCGGATTGGCAAAGCGCACCAGCTTTTGTTTGTCGGCGCACAGGTCCAAAATTAGCTGACGGGCCTGAGCGGCGTCCTTGGCGTGATAGACAATGGTGCCCTTGCCTTTTAAAGTTTCTTCTGCCTGGGCCAGATAGGTATCTAACTTGTTGACTACTTTTTCTCTTGCTGCGTCGGTTGCTGCTGTCACATCGCCATATCGCTGCAGCAAGCCTGCCCGTTTGGCAGCAATGGTTTCTAACTGTTTCATTTGATTTCCCCTCCACGATAAGCTGCCGCCAAAATCTGCGCCATGTGAACGACTTTTTGCTTGCCTTGGTTCCGGTGTACGCCGTCTTTTAAGTGCATCACGCAGCCCGGACAGCTTGCCACAATATAGTCGGCCTCGGTGGCTTGCGCCTTCTGCACCTTAGCGTCGTTTACCCGCTTGGACAGCTCATAATAGAACAAACTGAAGCTGCCGCCAAAGCCACAGCAACTGACTGAATCTTCCATCTCTTTCAGCTCAGCGCCAGCCTCCTGCAACAGTTTCCGCGGTTCTGCGGTAATGTTCAGTCCCCGCGCCAAATGACAGGAATCATGGTAGGTTACGCTGACAGGCTGTTTCAGCTTAGGCATAGTTGCCTGCAGCACATTGACCAGATAATCGTTGAGGTCGATAACTTTGGCCTGTAGCTTCTGATACTGGGCCAGCAGCTGTGCATCCTGTTCTTCCTTCAACAAATCTGCCCATTCCTTCTTCACTGTGGTAGCGCAGGACGGACAGGCAAATACGATATAGTCATACTCGTCGCTGGCAAATAAGCCGATATTGGTTTTAGCCAGTTTCAAGGCGTCTTTGGTGTCGCCGCTCATGATAGCAGGCAGACCGCAGCAGGCTTCTTTTTTGTAGGTTACCATCTGAATATTGTTGGCAGCCAAAATATCATATACATCCACCCCTAGCTGCGGCGTTGCATAGTTGACCACACAACCGGCAAAGAAAGCCACTTTGGCTTTTGGTTTGGCCAGCGGAGACTTTTTGCTGATAACCTCCGCAAAGGATTGATGGGCCAACGATGGCAGCAGACGGTCGCTGGGAATTCCCATTTTTTCTAAATTGATTCTGGCTGTAGCGCCGCCGGCTGTCTTTTTCAGGCCAATTCCCTGGAAATTGCGGGCTACCTTCATCAACGGAGCCAGCTTATTGCTGCCCAGCATTTTAAAGACAGAGGTTTTGGTGGTACCCATACCATCGGCCTTCACCACTTTAGAGCGCAGCTCAGAAATCATCTCCGGCGTATGCATGCCCACTGCACAGGCTTCTTCGCACCGTTTACAGCCGATACACAGGGAAAGCCCTGCTTCTTGGGCTTTATCCAGCCCTTTGCCATGGAACGCGGCAAACACAGCACCGCGGCCCCCTAAATATTTGTATCCATAGTTTTGTCCAATTTCCGCATAGACTGGGCAGAAATTCAAACAGCTGCCGCAGTTGATGCAGTACAGCGATTCTCCAAAGCCCTCGTCCTTTGCCTTTTGACGGCCCTGAGTTAAGAACACCACATGAACCTCCTGGGGCCCCTGACCGGAGCCTAAGAAGGCTAATTCTTCGTTGTTATAACGGCTCACCCCATCAATTACCGATACATAGGTGCCGATATCCTGTCCCACGCCGTAAGCGGCCGCCGCTTTTACAACGGTTAGACCATCGGTTAAATGGGGCACAATTTTTTCAATACCGGCAATGGCGATATGCACCCGCGGCATACTGGTGACACAGCGAATATTGCCTTCATTTTCTGTTAAAAAAATGGAGCCGGTTTCCGCATCAATGGCATTGGCGCCGGAAATACCCACATCGGCGGTGGTCAAATATTCCCGCAGACTTTCCCGGGCTGCCCGCACCAATGTTTCCAAATCGCATTCCAGTTCCCGTCCTACATTGTCAGACAGCAGCGTGGTAACATCTTCAATGGGAATATGAATGGCCGGCGCCAGGGTATGGGTCGATTTATCCTTGCCCTCCAGCTGTACCAGACGGTCGCCCAAATCGGTTTCAATCACCTTGGCGCCCTGGCTGGTTAAATGCTTGGTAATGCTGATTTCCTTGCCTGCATTGGTTTTCGATTTTACCACCAGATTTTGCCTCACCACATCGGCAATATAGGCGCGGGCGTCTTCCTCTGTCTGCGCCACGTACACCTTCACGCCGTTGGCTTCCAGCGATTTGGTAGCCTGCGCCAGCAAATCGTCCATATGGTCAATGGAATATTCTTTCACTGCACGCAGTTTATGGGTCAATTCGGGATAACGCTTAACCATTCGCTGCATTCCTGGACGAATAAAACCAAAGGCACGCTGACGGCCTTTCCAGGATTCGCCGTCGTTCAGGCCATCCTCAATTTTCTTTGTTAAATCCACTCCGGACATGGTTTCAACACCTCTTCAACTTTTGTATTACAACAGATTTTTATTTATAACGGTTGTTATATAATATGAAATGCTTTTTTATTATATCATGTTCCGTTCACTTTGCAAGACAAAATTCCTGGTTTTTTACTTTGTATTCTTTATACTTAAACAACTTTCTGCATGTTTCATGGCAAATATGCAGAAATCGCCATATAATATGAATACAGTATGCAAAAGGCAGCACCATCTGCACCTTGGTATTGGCGGAAGAATAGCCTTCAGCAAACACAAAAAAGCAGCCTGCATAGCACGCTGCTTTTTTGTGTTTATGGATACTTTAAGAAAAAAGTGGGTAGCAAAGTTTCTGAACGATTTCTAAAACAGCCAGCAGATAAGCTGGCCTTTCCCTCTAACGAGGCTCCACAATAATTTTAATGGCGGTGCGTTCTTCCTCGTCAATCATAATATCGGTAAAGGCTGGTATGCAGATTAAATCAACTCCACTGGGCGCTACAAACCCTCGTGCGATTGCCACTGCTTTCACTGCCTGATTCAATGCACCTGCGCCAATGGCTTGCATTTCTGCACCGCCCCGCTCCCGAATGACACCGGCCAGTGCGCCTGCCACAGAATTTGGATTGGATTTTGCTGATACTTTTAATACTTCCATAAGATTTTACCTCCTGAAAAATTTAAAAATGGTAATATTTTGAATACTATTATTATATTCAACAGTTCCCAAGATATTCCTTTTTTCAGAACAAAAATTTATGGAAATTTTTAACTTCTATTTTTCAGCATCAAATCTGCAATGGTGTAATATCTTTCGCTTTTCCTGTTTTATCGTCCAGTTCCACCACAACTGCACAGAGCTGTGCCGCGCCCTCCGCGTGCTGAAACCGCACTGGAATTTGCGTTACAAACTGCTGCACTGCCAATTCGGTCTTTACGCCCAGCACCGAATCTATGGCCCCAGTCATGCCCACATCACTGATATATGCAGTGCCTTTGGGTAATATGCAAGCGTCGGCAGTCTGCACATGGGTATGGGTGCCCAAGACTGCGCTAACCCGTCCATCTACATAGCGGGCGAAAGTTATCTTCTCCGACGTGGCTTCTCCGTGAAAATCAATGACAATATGGCGCACGCCCTGCCGCTGCAAATCGTCCAACAAGGCGTCTATCATAGTGAAAGGCGAAGGCAGCGTGCTGACATACACATTGCCCAGCAAATTGATCACCGCCACCTGACTGCGCCCCAAATCCACCAGCGTATAGCCCCGCCCCGGCGTACCCACCGGATAATTATAGGGCCGGACGATGGCTTCTTCCCTGTCAATAAACTGATAAATTTCGCTGTTGGCCCAGGTGTGATTGCCCATCGTGACCACATCGGCACCGGCAAACCGCAGCTCGCGAAATTGTTTTTCTGTGATGCCGTTGCGCTCCGCCGCATTTTCTCCGTTTACAATAATCAAATCAATCTGTTGCTGCCGCCGCAACCGGCCAAGCTCCTGCCGGGCTTTTTCCAGCCCGGCTTTGCCTGTAATATCTCCTACAAATAAAATCCTCAATCTCTGAAATCCTCCCCAAAAACTTCCCGCATCATCACCTGTCGGGAAATCCGCCGCCCGCAGGCGCACCAATTTACAAAATGCTCACAATTATTGCAGAGAAAATTATAACCGCCAAAGTTGCAGCCCACCTGGCTCAGCGCTCGCCGGGCAACCTCCTCCGGTGGAAAGGCAAACCGCACCTCGCAAGCTGGACATATCACGCCGCCCTGGCTAAACTCGGCGCAGCTGGTGCGCTGTATCCAAGCATTGGCGTGAATATACTGCAATTTGCCGCGAAAATGGACCACCGTTCCGTCCCCCAAATCCAAACCATAATGGCGAAAGGTAGGGAAGCCATCCTGCAGCTGCTGCAAAAAAATGCGTTGCTTTAGCTCCAGCATATTGTCCCGAATCAGCCGCTGCTCTGCCGGATTGATATTCCGCACGGTATAAATGGCACGACATGTCATGCTGTACTCACCTCACTGTCTGTTACAGCATATGAATGACAGCGCCGACAGGTGCTTACCGTCCGTAACGTTTCATACTCTCATACAACCGGGCGCTATCCTCCGCCGGAATTTGCTGCACTGCACCGACTTGCCCGGCCAGGCAGGCAACTCTGGCGCCATCCTCTAAAATTTGCGCCAGCATATAGGCCCGCTCCATCCCATCAGCGGCTACGACCGCGCCATGATTGGCCAGCAAACAGCCGTTGGCCTCTTGCAGCGCCTTTGCCGTCTGCTCTGCCAATGCTGCGCTGCCCGGCGGACAATAGGGCACCAACGGCACATTGCCAGAAGCCACCATGCCCATTTCGCTAATCACAGGTCCCAACTGTTTGCCGCTGGAAGCATAGGCGGTGCAATAAGCCCCATGGGTATGCACAATGGCATTGCAATCGGGACGAACGCTGTAAACAGCACAGTGCATGGGCAGCTCCGACGATGGCTTGTAACGGTTGACCACACCTTCCACCGCACTGCCATCTAAATGGAGCAGACAAATATCTTCTGGCTGCATGGTATCGTACAGCACACCGGAAGGCGTAATGGCCAATAAATTATGATTTCTGTCCACCGCACTCACATTGCCGAAACTGCCGCTGCTCAATCCATCACGGGCCATTTTCTTAGCCGCATCTACCACCTGCTGCTGTAAAGTGCGGACATTGCAGCCAAGGGTCGGCTTTCCCTGCCGCAAGGCCTCTAAATTTTGCTGAAAAGGCGGAAAGGCTACGCCTTTTTCGGTGATAATGGCGGTAATATACTGCTCCGGCGTTACATCAAAGGCCGGATTAAATACCATAGCGGCCTCCGGCACTGTTTGCCGCCCGTTAAACTGGCGGATTTCCTCTTCCCGGCGCTGCTCAATGGGAATTTGGCTGCCATCGCTAATGGTAAAATCCACCGTTGATAAAGGCGCTGCCACATAAAAAGGAATTTGATGGGCTTTGGCCAAAATGGCTACCGTGTAAGTGCCAATCTTATTGGCCGTATCACCATTGGCGGCAATGCGGTCCGCCCCTACAATCACCGCCTGCACCTTTTGCTGGGCCATCACAACGCCCGCCATATTATCGCAGATGGTTGTCACCGGAATCCCGCTCTGGCTCAATTCCCAGGCCGTCAGCCGCGCGCCTTGCAGCAGAGGCCGCGTTTCATCCGAATAAACGGCCACCGGACGCTGCCGTTCCTGCAGAATATAGGCCGGCGCCAGCGCTGTCCCGTACATGCTGGTAGCCAAGGCGCCGGCGTTGCAATGGGTCAGCATAGCCCGAAAATTGGGAATTTGCTCCAGCAAATCGGCGCCATATTCACCAATGGCCCGACAAGCGGCAATATCCTCCGCCAGCATTTGTTCACATTCCTGCCGCAAGCCTTGCACCAACTCCGCAGCAGCATGAGGTTCCAACGCCAACTGCTCCGCCCGTTGGCCCATACGCACCACAGCCCAATGCAGATTAACCGCCGTAGGCCGCGCCGTATCTAAATAAGCGCCAATCTCTTTTACCTGCGCCACAAAATTCTCTGCTGTCAACTCGCCGGTCTCCAGCTTGCGCACTGCACCCAAATACACGCCAAAAGCCGCGGCCAATCCAATCGCCGGCGCACCGCGCACCACCAGCCGCTTAATGGCGTCCCACATCTGCTCCGCCGTTTGAATTTCCTGCACATCCACTTCTACCGGCAGCTTGGTCTGGTCAATTAAAAAAACCTTGCCGTCCTCCAGCCAAATCGGTTTTGGCAACATCAACACCACATCCTTCGCAAACGTAAAAAGTTCTCTGCAAAAAGTTTTCTGCTATGATTATATACGAAAACCTGTCGGAAGGCAAAATAAAAAGACTTACAGCAAATCAACTAACGGCAATCGCCTTGCTGATTCATCAAAACACTGTAAGTCCTTCACGACCTCATCAATGCGGAAACTTTCTGAGGCACTCTCTATTATGCGCGGCCTGTTCAAAAACATACTGGAAAAATATTTCGGAACGTATACAGTTTTTGCTGTTAGCCCACGAAAAAACCGGCTGTGCTTTATAGGCAGCAGCCGGTAAATAATTCTGCGATTTTTTATTCAAAGAGCCATGTTGCTGGCAGATGTTCATAGTCCAATACTTCATCGGCACCAAAATAGATGGCGATTTCCCGTTCTGCGGAAGCCACACTGTCGGAGCCATGAACCACATTGCGGCCTACTTCCTGGGCGAAGTCGCCGCGGATAGTGCCGCAGGCTGCTTCCAAAGGATTGGTCGCGCCGTTCAATTTGCGCACTTCAGCCACCGCATGTTTTCCTTCAATCACCAACGCCACAACAGGACCGCTGGTGATATACGCTAATAAACCTGGGAAAAATGGTTTCTCTACATGCTCTGCATAATGCTGTTTGGCGATTTCTTCTGTCACGTTCATGATTTTCATAGCGGCAATGCGCAGCCCTTTTGCTTCGTAGCGGCTGATAATGGCGCCTACTAAGCCTCTCTGCACAGCATCCGGTTTAATCATTGCAAATGTTTTTTCCATAAATTTACCCCTTCCTCATTTTTTATACTGATACTGCGGCTTTAAATCTGCACCTTCCAGTCGTCTTTCTTTTCTGATTCCTGTGCTGGCGCTTCTTCTGTTGCTAAGGCAACCGGCTCTTTTTCTGGATCAGACACAGGCGCCTCTTTTTTGGCCAGTCCTTTTTGTTCCCGCAGCAAATCTTCTTTTTGCGCGTCTAATTCTTCTAAGGAGCGGCCTTCCATCAATGCCGTAAATTCATCGGCCTGGATGGTTTCCCGTTCTTTCAGGGTTTCTGCAATCAGCGTCAGTTTTTCCAGATTTTCGCTCAGCAGCCGTCTGGCTTCGGCATGGCAATCATCCATCATACGTTTTACTTCTTTGTCGATGGAATAAGCTACCGCTTCACTATAGTTGCGGTCGCGACCCAAGTCGCGGCCCAGGAATACCTGATCGTTATTGTTATTGCCAAAGGTGATGGTGCCCAATTCATCGGACATCCCCCATTCGGTAATCATACGGCGAATGGTGCTGGTGGCCCGTTCAATATCATTGGAGGCGCCGGTGCTGATTTCATGCAACACGATTTCTTCCGCCACGCGGCCGCCCAGCATCATGATAATCTGATGGCGTAGATGGGTGCGCGTCATGTAATTGCGGTCCTCGGTAGGCAGCAGCAGTGTATAGCCGCCGGCCCGTCCCCGCGGAATAATGGATACCTTATGCACCGGATCGCATTCCGGCAACAGATAGCCCAATAACGCATGGCCCGCTTCGTGATAGGATACCAGATTTTTTTCGTATTCGCTCATCATGGCCCGAGATTTCTTTTCCGGACCGGCGATGACCCGTTCAATAGATTGTTCCAACTGCTGCTGACCTACTTTTTTCAAACCCAACCGGGCAGAAAGCAGCGCGGCTTCATTGACCAAGTTGGCCAAATCGGCGCCGGTAAAACCGGCTGTCTGCTTGGCGATAACTGCCAAATCCACATCGCTGGCCAGCGGCGTCTTCCGCACATGCACTTTTAAAATTTCTTCACGGCCTTTGACATCAGGACGGTCCACCGTTACCTGACGGTCAAAACGGCCTGGCCGCAGCAATGCCGGGTCTAAAATATCGGGACGGTTGGTAGCCGCCAAAATAATAATGCCTTCGTTGCTGTTAAAGCCGTCCATTTCCACCAGCAACTGATTTAAAGTCTGTTCCCGTTCATCATGGCCGCCGCCTACGCCAGCGCCGCGCTGACGGCCCACTGCATCGATTTCATCAATAAAGATGATACAGGGCGCGTTTTTCTTGGCCTGTTCAAACAAATCGCGAACGCGGGACGCGCCCACCCCTACGAACATTTCTACGAAATCGGAACCGCTGATGCTAAAAAAGGCTACGCCAGCTTCACCGGCCACCGCTCGCGCCAACAAGGTTTTCCCTGTGCCCGGAGGTCCATAGAGCAAAACGCCTTTGGGAATTTTTGCGCCAATTTCGTTAAATTTCTTCGGTGATTTGAGGAATTCTACAATTTCTTCTAATTCCTCTTTTACTTCGTCGGCGCCGGCCACATCGTCAAAGGTGACTTTATTTTTTTCATCTACAATAACTCTGGCCTTGCTCTTGCCAAATTGCATAACCTTGCCACCGCCGCCCTGGCTCTGCTGCATGATAAAGAAGAATAACCCTACCATCAGCAAAATAGGCAACAAGGTACCCAGCAGACTAATCCACGGGGATGGAGTTGGCGTTTCCTTTTGATCCACTATGACTCCGTTTTCCCGAAAAGTCGCCAAAGTCGCTTCGGCGTTTTCTTTTGGGATAATAATTCCTGTAAACTCTTTGCCATCATTCATTTTCCCGTTTACAGTCTGTGTGTTATCGTATGTTGTGATTTCCACACTGGCAATTTCTCCAGCTTCGGCACTGTCCATAAGTTGTGTATAATTTTCTATATCAGCCATTGTAACTTCTTCTGTCGGCACCGGCGTACCCAACCGGATAAAGGTCATCGCCAACAGTACAATTACCATATAAATGGCCACTGTTCTGAAACCTCTGTTCAATGCTTACCCTCCTCTTTGTATTCTGGTGAGATGAAAACTTCTTGACTGCTGTACCGCCGTCTGCCCATCTCTCATATTCTAGCTTCTTTCTTCCCCATTGTTTATAAAAAATCCTTTTCCTATCCCAATTTATTTGCGAAAACATTGCAGCAGGCAAAAACGTCTTGTTGTCTCGGTTATTTTGACACAGTCCGCCAGAAAATAACCGGGAATCCAGATGATTTCTTGTTCTTTTGCAATCATAGGCAATTTGTCCCGCTCCGTTGCCGGAATTTTTTTCTCAATTAAAAACTTTTTCAGCTTTTTGTGATTCTCCATTCCCAACGGCTGCACCCTGTCGCCGGGTAAACGGCTGCGCACCTGCAGCTTGTCGGCCAGGCAATCGGCGTCCACCGTCACCTGCCACAAA
>CABUKW010000056.1 GCA_902492275.1 uncultured Peptococcaceae bacterium | reverse complement strand
AAACGCCGAACAATACGCCAAAACAAATCACATCTGGCGATTGACTTTCAATCATGCCCAACGCAATAATAACACAGGCATTGATAATACTGATGCTGAACGCTGCCCGGGAAATATCCGAGCGCTGTCCTAAGGCAGAAACGCCAAAGCAGCCCACCAAACCGCCAATCAGCGCCACAGCCGCAAACGCTGTACTTTCTGTATATAATCCTGCAAAAATGGCTAAAACCAAATCAATCAGCACGCCTAACCGTACATCCAACAAAATAGTGATTAACATGGTCCCCATCGCGACAGGCAACAAATAGCCCACTTGCTCCGCCCGTTCTGCAACTGGACTTAAACTCAGCGACAAGAATAAATCATACAATAGCAAAGTCGCCGCCGTCAACAACATCAGCAATACAATCTGTTTTTCCTCATGGTACACTTTTGGCGTGAAATATAACAGAAAGCCACGCACAATCACCATCAAAATCGCAATCAAAATACCTAAGCCCAATACAACTAAAGCTGGCGATACAGATTGACTGTATCCCAGTTGGTTAAGAATGCTGCTTTGCCGCTCTGTCAAAATCTCACCCTTGCGAACAATCAGCTCGCCTTTTTGCACCACAATTTTCTCCGGCTCCACAGTAGCCAAAATCTCAGATTTTTTTTCTGCAGTCGTTTCCGCATCCAACACATAGGTTGGATAAAAGGTTACTTTATTGATGACAGCCAGCAAAAATTTTTCCTCTGCACCGGTAATATACTGATCATTATTGATGGACTGTATAATTTTCCCCCTAGCACTTTCCAAATCCTCCTGCGGCACGCCTTTACTCATAACATTAATGGCATAGTCCACGCCTTTTTCATAAAGCCATTGAATATCCGCCTCTGATAAATTGGCCAACGCAGCCCATTCATCGGGGCCTAAGGTGAACTCAAATACATCGTGAAGCCGGGCAATCTTGTCCACAGTTGTAGCATCGGCATCATTTTGCGTCGCAGATGCAATTTCTTCTAATTTGGCAAAAGCATCAGAAATTCCTGCTATGGTAATGCTATTAAATTTCTCCAAATCAATTTTATATATATCCTGGAAACTTTCCAGTGCCTCCTGCTGTCGAGCTAATGTTCCCGCTTCATCCACAAAGGTCAGATATCTATCAGCCTGTACATCCTGGCCGGATACTTTCCCCACTTCCCAGCTAGTACGGTCAGGTACAAAATGCACAGACAAAATCAACAGGAAAATCAGAAAAAACAAGCCCGTCCAGGCCATCATCCGTTTTTTTCGTTCCTGAAAATAGGTCGCCATAATTTTTTCAAAAGCTTGCTTCAAAAAGCCCATACTATTAATCCTTTCGCTCATTTTCTGCCGCATCATAGGCTGCGATAATACGAGCTACCACTGGATGCCGCACTACGTCCTGCGCCGTTAAATGATGAAAACTGATTTCCTCAATTCCAGACAAAATTGCTTCCGCCCGCAATAATCCAGACTGACTGTGCTTCGGCAAATCCACCTGTGTAATATCGCCGGTTACAACGGCTTTCGAGCCAAACCCAATGCGCGTCAAAAACATTTTCATTTGTTCCGGCGTTGTATTTTGCGCCTCATCTAAAATAATAAAAGCATCGTCTAAGGTTCGTCCCCGCATATAAGCCAACGGTGCAATCTCAATAATTTGCCGTTCCATATATTTTTGCGCCATATCCATGCCTAACACATCGTATAGTCCATCATACAGCGGCCGTAAATAAGGGTCCACCTTATCCTGCAAATCGCCGGGCAGAAAGCCCAGCTTTTCTCCCGCTTCCACTGCTGGCCGCGTTAAAATAATCCGCTCCACCTGCTTATTTTTCAGCGCCTTTAATGCCATCACGACTGCTAAATAAGTTTTTCCAGTCCCGGCGGGACCGATACCAAAGGTAATATCTTTTTGTTGAATTGCTTTCACATAACGGTACTGTCCCATCGTCTTGGCGCGGATTTGTTTGCCGCGATGAGTGGTATGAATGACCTCGCCCAGGCAATCGGCAATTTTTTCGTTTTCATCAGAATTCGTAAAAGTCAAAGCATATTGCACATCACTGGGCGTCAACGCTCTTTTGCTGGAGAGCTGTACAAGATAATCCAATACTGTACGGGCAGCGGCAATACTGCCCGTAGAGCCGCCCAGCAAAATTTCTTGCCCGCGGGCTACAATGCGGGCGCCTGTCCTTTTTTCAATCAATCTAATATTCTCATCGGCCAAGCCACCAATCTGCTGCGCTTGTCCAATATCGTGCAAAATTATTCTGTCTTCAAACTGATGCAAAGATGTCTGCCTCCTTTTACTAACAGCAATCACTCTTTTAATTGTAATATTATACTACAAATCAAACTTCGAAACCATCTTTTTTCGCAATTCCTAGCTATAATTGCTGCAAAATAAACTTATAGAATAAGAAAGGCGACCGGAATCTTTCAGCCTTCCGTCGCCTTCTGTTGAGTTGCTGTAGTCTCTTCAAGTTCTGTTGGCACTTTTTCTTGCGGCATTTGAGTCTGCTGCATCTGTGCCAAATTTCCTTCCACCGTCCATACCACTTCAGCCTGCACCATATGTTCCTGTTCCGTCCCATAAACACCGCTGCTTTCGTGAATCATCCGGCTACCTGCTGGAAGCTGTTCCTGTAACCGCTTGCGTGCCCGTTCCAATGCCACCAAATAGGCTTCCTCTCTGGTATAAGTTCTTTGCTGCAGTATTTTTTCTTCAAATACCGTTGTTTTTATATAAACAGGCAAATAAAATTGCTGCCACTGCAACAAACTATGTTGCTTTGTGTGTTGATAACTGTATTGATATGGCGACTCCTTCGGACCCCACAGCACAAATTGAAATCCCTGCCAGGCAAGGGCGTATTGTTTTTTTTCATTGCCAGTCGATTGCAAACTCCGTTCTTCTAACGCACAGCTACCTATGGCCCGTTGCTCTTTTTCTCCTCTGATTACGCCTTTCGCCCGCACTGCAAAGGGTTCTCCGGCAGGCGCAAAGTTGCCGCTATTGTCGCGCTGACGGTCTGGATAATCCCATCCGCCGATTAAAATCTGCCCTTTTTTCACCCAATCGCCCTGCTTTACCAGAGGTGTGCCGCGAAATATCAGCAGCTCTGTAATCTTGCCATCGCTCTCAGCTACAATACTGCCTTGCTGCCGCTCTGTTTTTTCATCAGGCAAACGTTCCTTCACCGTAATCTCTAGCGTTGTCCCGTTAGGCTGTAGCTGCACCCACACAAACTCAGGATGATCCAATATAATTTGCTGCTCCAAAACATCATAATCAAATTTATCAATTCTTGAGCCAGGCAATACGCCATATTCCTGTACCAAGGCAATCATATGGGCATCGCTGTATTGAACATTGCCGCTTACTTCATAGCTCCACAAAAATGAAAATAACAGGTAAAGCAGCGCAAGACTAAAAAAGCCTCCCAGCCACAAACCCTTCCTACGCTTTACGGCGCTCACTGTAAAGGGAATACCCTGTCTTCTCTGCACATGAAACGGACACCGCTGTTGCCGTAACAAATGCTGTAGTATCTCAAAATCATCCAAGTGAATCCATAAATAGAGAAATTCTTCGTGCCGCCTTATTTGCTGCAAATGTACGCCTGCCTCTGTAAGCTGCTGTAAAATTTCTTCCGTTCGCTGGGCAGGCAAACGCAATTCTACCATACCGCCTACATATTGCTCAAATTTCATAGCGCACCTGCTCAATTTTGCCCTCTACATAGATGGCGTCTGCAGTTAGTGAAGTAATCACCAATTCCTGTCCTTCCATATAGATTCGATAAGCGCCTGCCTGCAAACCAACCAAATCAGGCGTATATTGTAAAATGCCTTGATGATTTTCTACACAGCACTGCAAATTGCCCAGCAAAATAATCCGCGGAAGATTTAGCACTGTATCTCTAGGTATAGCAATCATTTCACGAACGGCTTGCTGCAGCCGCAATTTGTCTTCCGGCATAAACATCCTTCCTCTCCGTCAACATGCTCTTATTTGCATGTATATGCGGAAAGGAAAAGGATATTCAAAATAGATTTTTACTAGGCTTCTCTTTGTCGGTTATCTGGATATGGTCTAAAGAAATTTCAGGCGTATCTTCTTCTGAAATATCCATCATGTCTGGAATTACATCATCATATAAATCAATTTGCAGTTGTCGCTGCTTATTAACTGTAGCCAGACAAACCTGCGATGCTTTGGCAATTTTTCTTTGCCGCAATTGCTCTACCAGCCATTTTCCGTCCAAATTCATGGCCCGCAAATTTTCATAAACAATCTGACCGTCAATAATCACTTCCACTGCTAGCCCTTTCGATTTGGCACGCACATGCAAATCCTGCCGTGTCACTTCCTGATAGAGAGGCTTTTTCAAAACGCTCAACGCCCCAGATTGTTCTATGATGGCAAGTTCCAATTCTTTATAATCAAAAATATTCTCTGCTCGCAGCAACATGGTAAGTTCATCCAAATCCATATGCATTTTCCGGAGATTATCTTCTAAAATATTGCCATCTTGTATTACAATCACAGGCTCTCCAGCTAAGGCTTTACGAATTTTCCGGTTTTTTAACGCCAGCCAAGAAACCAGCAACGTTAAGATACCATAAGTCACCAATCCTACAAGATGATCCGGCGCGTTAGCCAAATCATCGGTAGCCATATTGGCCGCAATAGAACCGAAGGTAATGCCATTCAAATATTCATAAAAGGTTAACTGGGATACCTGTTGTTTGCCCAATAAACGGGTTAACAGCAATAAAATCAAAAACGAAACCACCGTCTGCAGAAATACAACACCAGCGTCTATCATCTTGTCCAACCTCCATTTTTTGTTTAGTATGGACAAAATAAAAAATGCTATACAAAAAACAGACATAACCCCACAAGTTATGCCTGTTTCTGTATAGTATTCTCAATTTTCTGTTATCTTATAATTCAAATTTTGTAGGTTCCAGATTCTAAAATCTGATAAACAGGTGCACCCTCACATTGAGCCGGAATTTCTACACCTAAAACCGCTGCCACGGTTGGTGCCACATCAACTTCACGAATGACACGTTCTGTTTTGACGCCTTTTTTAATTCCAGGACCAGCAGCAAAGAAGATCGGCGATACGGAAGTGTCAAAATAACCAGCTGTTGTCGATAAGGAATCACCATGCAAACGATTAAAGCCTTCTTCCAAGAAATAAATAATATCTCCGCATTCTTCACCGCTCAATCCCAATAATGCAGCGTCTTTATTCCGCAACGCAATATTCACAACCCGTTTCCCGTCCATACGGTAATTATATAGGTCATCAATAATTCGCCGTTCTAATTCATATTTTTCCTCAGGCTCTACAATACCATCTGGATTACGGCCTTTCAAATTGATATAAATATGATTGCCTCTAGGAGCAACGGCTTTCGTTTTTGTCCAGTCAATTTCATGTAAAAGTTTTCCTTCTGCATCTTTCTTCAATACAGTATAGCCTAAATCAGACAATACGCCAACATTCATGACAAAACCTTCACCTAAAAATGGAATTTCATCTTCTTCCCCACACAATAAGCCATGATCGCTAGTTACCACAATCGTCCATCCCTTATTAATTAATGGTAAAAACTCTCCAATATATTCGTCTACCTGTTTGTAAACACCTTCTAAAAAGCCTTGATATACTTTTTCATCATTACCATGCTTTGCTCTTGTTTTTGCCCATCTCCAACAAGAATGTCCAACATGGTCACAGGAATGATTATGGGTAAAGACCGCCTCATATCCATTCTGTTCGATCAATCCAATCAGAGCTTTTGCCTGCCATTTTTGGAATACATCCCAGCTGGGGAGAGAACGACGGCTAATCATTTCTGGATTACCACCGCCAGTCGGAGTTGCATAAGGAATTAATCCTGCAATATTCAATGTCTGCTGATATAAGGATTTTGGATACCAAAGCTCCTCTTTCGCTTCAGTTTCAATATCCAAAGCCGCACCAGCTGAGATTGATACGCTGTTACCTTTTGGATCTATCTGTAAAATAGTAAAATGTCTTGTCGTTTTTATTTTTTTATCGCCTTTTAGTGTAAGCGTTTCAACAGTTGGATAGAACTCCCCTTCTTTGATACGCACTAACGGTTTTTCTGCTTTTTTATTTTCATAAATTTCTACTGTATCATAATTACCATCTGCATTCTTTAACATCAAAGAAGGAAATCTAGATAACCCCTTACTTACAATTACAAAAAATTCTTTTGCATCTTCTGGAAGTTCATGTCCCCAATTTTTAGGATCTCTGATGGGCGAATTAAATCTCTGAAAAATAACATCCGATTCACAAGCTTCCTCGCCCTCCATTTGATCTAAAATCGGCCATGCTTCCACGATTTTCGCAGACATCCCCTCAATCGACATTCTATCTGAACCATCGTTACCTGCTTTCTCCATCGCTGCACGAATTTCGTCATCACTGCTGTCCAACATATCCTCTGTTACAATACAGCCTGCGCCGCCCTTTAATTCCAATTTTTCTCTATTCTGAATTTCTTTATAGGCTGTAGACGCATACGTAAAATGCTCATCCTCCACCATAGCACTGACCGCATTAGGTCCTTGTGGGCAATTTCCACATACCACATGCAAATTTTCATTATCAATTACTGGCGGCCAGGAGCAAGGCCATGTCCATACTAAAGTCTTTTTCCCTGCTTTGGCAGTCACTTCCCAAATTTGCTCTGCTTTAACATATGAAGAATCAAAGTTATTACGAAACTTTCCAATTTCATTTTCTGCCGTATTCCAATAACAAGTGATTCCATGTGTCATTGGATATGCACCTGTCGACAGAGTTGTCCACATAGGCGGTGTGATAGTTGGATTGGCGCCAAGCATCACCAAATCTTCTCTGGCTGCTCCCATGTCCAGCATTCTTTGAATATTAGGCAATACGCCCTTATCCAATAAACGTTTGCATAACTTGGGATCCATCCCATCTACACCCAAAACAATTAATTTCCGATTTTCCATTTTTAGAATCTCCTTTCGAATGTTTATTTTATTACTTTACTAATACCAAATTACAAATTGGCATTAAGCAAATTAAAATAATCAAACTAATTATTGTAAACATCCATCCAAATAAATAGGAATTTTTCGTTGGTACATCTTCGTTCCCAAATAACATGCCTGCCATCCAAGAACCTGCTGGTGTCGCATAAGCACAGCATAAAGCCAAGTACATCATAAAGAAACACGTATATGGATTTCCACCCATTTGAACTACCAAAGGCGTAATAAATGGAATAAACAATGCACCCATGACAATATTATGCATAAATTGTGTAATAACGGCTAGTACAACCGTAGTCAAGATAATCAGACCCGTTACGCCAAGACTAGATAAAAATGGTAAACATACCTCACTAATGGTTGCCATGACACCAACATCAGCCGATTCTAAGGCCTCAGCCAATGGGAATGTAACAGACATCAGCATCATCACAGGCCAAGAAATCCCTCTTGTAAAGGCACCAGCAATATCTGCAACAGATTTTCCTTCTTCATTTTTCCAAATGGCAAAAACAAACATATAAATCGAACTAAAACCAACAACGCCTAATTCTTTACAGAATCCCATTAATGGCGCGTCAGGAATGATCTCTGGCAACAGTAGCCCTAAGAAATACACCAGTAATAAGATTAACCCCACTTTTTGATACTTATTAACTGGCATTTCCGCATATTGCCTACGTAAATCCTCGTTAATATTAAAATTTGAAGCATCTACCTTCAGAAAAACCTTAGAGAAAATGATAATTAAAAACATTGTAGCAAATACATAAATCAGTCCTACTCCAAAGAACGGTGCTGACGGAAGCGTCAAACCAGTGCCTTGCGTAAACCAGCCACCATACAAGATCACCGCCCCCTGAAATGGCACTACTGCAGCACCACTCATGACCGCATAGAGAACAATTGCCAACAACATGCTGATTAAACGATTCTTTCTTTCATATCCATTAATTTCTGCCATTGTCGTAATAACGCCCCATAGCAGAAAAATCGCTGCCAATCCCCCTCCTGCAACGCCCATCAAAATAGCAGCTGAGGATATCCCAAAAATCAAAAGCCACGGTCTACCAACAAAAATCTTTTTCGATAATAGCCAATAAGCAATTGCTGAATTTACCCCAACATTATTCAACACTTCTGCAAAAGCTATTGTAATCATAACCAATAACGTTGAAGCATTGCCAAACCCAGCAGAGAGTGCTGCTGTAATTGTGGTATAACCCGTTAAACCCAACGCAATATACCCAAACAAGCTAGTCCAGAGAAAGTCCACAAAAATCCAGCCATAAATGAGTCCCAAAAATACACCAAGCACCCTCATACCGATTTCTGTAATTTGTCCAAAAGGAGGTATCATCGAAACACCGAACATAATCACAAACATAATCACAACATGAATATAACTAACTGCATTTTTCTTTTTAACCGTCGTTGACATAGCAATCCCTCTTTCCTGATTTACTTCTCAATACTTGACACTTGACTATAATAAATCTGCAAAATCTCTATATTTTACAAAAAATCAGATAAGAATTTGAAAAAGTATAACTAATTTGACGTGGAAATATTTATGCTATGTCACAAAACAGTGTGTGGTTTATATAATTTGTAATGTATATCGCGTATCAAAATGAACTATGGCAGCTTTAAAATTATGCTATAACACATAAAGAAAAATATATACTTTTTGAAATATTAAATACATGCCTCCTTCCTCACTCACATTTATTCTCGCTCTTTTTGATGAAATATCATGTTAAGAACTGCCAATATCAACATGACACCACCAAAAACCATATAGGCCATTTCTGTGCTACCGCCAATTATTCTGATAATAGCCGCCTGATAATAGGGAGAAATGAACTGCCCCAGATAAATGATCCCTGTAAAAATTGCAGAGCCTGCCGCCACATACCTTCCAGGCAAAACCTCGGTAAGCTTCATAGAAACGGTAATCGGAAATACTGCAGCAAACATAGCTATCACACAATAACTAACGATCAATAACCCCAAATTCAATGGAAATGCATATAACACGAAAGCTCCTGCCCCAACCAATAATGTTACCGTCGTCAGCCAATCCTTCAACCATTTCCGTAAATGAGAAAATGCCAGACTGGCAACCGCCATCGCAAGTGTTCCCAAACCAGAAATCAAACCTGCTTCTGATACACCGCCCAATTGATGATCTGTTAAATAAAAGGAAATGGTTGTTGGTATGATGAAATATTGCACATATATAAAGAATACTGCAATATACCCAAATACCAACGAAAGAGGGAAGCGTACCTTCACGTTTCTACCAGATTGCTGCTTCACGTTCTGTTTTTTTGTGTCATAGGGAATAAAGCAAACAACACAAATCAAAACGATACTAAAGGAACCATACAACAGAAAAGCTGACCGCCATGCCATTCCCAGCAAGGCAATTAGAAACAACAACCCCGTCGACACCACACTGCCCAGCCCATTATTCAGACCGAACAATATGGCGCGTTCCTCCTCGGGATATTCGGCAAAAAAAGTAGTCTGCAACGGCATTCCGATTCCCATGCCAAAACCTAAAACGCCCCGCGCAAATAGAATCAGACTGAAACTGTTTAAAAAGGCTGGCAAAATTCCACCAATAATCACACAACAAACGCCCAGAATCAGCAAATGTTTTCTCTGCACCAGAGTTACAAGCCAGGCGCAAACTGCCAGACCCAGCAACAGCGTAATGGCTGGCATAGTTACAACCATAGCTACCAGCGTAGTGCTGATGGCAGGAAAGTCTGCAGCGAAATCGGTCATAACTGGCGATACCAGACCTATCCCTATGACATTGATAATGCCCATTAACAATAGCGTAGCTTTTTTCATGCCATTCTCTCCCATTTTTATCCACAAACACCTCTTTTCCCAAAACAGTGTCGCAGGCTATTTTAGAGCCTTTTTTCTTCATTTATTTTTCCAGTATCATGATCTTCATACTCCTATGGAATTTTTATTCCTTTATTAATGCCTATTCTAAAATCTGATAAACAGGAGCGCCTTCACATTGTGCTGGCATTGGTACCCCCAAAATTGTTGCAACAGTTGGTGCCACATCAATGGTACGCACTGTACGTTCCGTGACATAGTTTTCTTTGATCCCTACACCAGCCGCAATAAAGATTGGCGATACTGAGCTTCCATGCATGCCCTGAAAGGTAGACAGCGAATCGCCGTGCAAACGGTTAAAACCCTCTTCCAGCCAATACAAAATATCACCACATTCTTCACCAGACAGACCTAAAATTTCAGCATCCTTATTACGCAGCGCAATGGAAACAATCCGTTTCCCCTCCGCATTGCGATAATTATACAAATCGCTGATAATCTGTGTCTCCAACGCATATTTGTCTGCTGGTTCCACAATTCCTTCCGGCTGACGGCCTTTCAGATTGATATGAATATGATTGCCGCGGTTGGCAACAGCTCTTGTTTTACTGTAATCAATCTCCCGCAATTCATTTCCATTTTTGTCCTTTTTCAAAACGGTATAGCCCAATTCCTCCATCACACGGATGTTACAGCCAAATCCATCGCCCAACAATGGAATATCATCTTCTGGCGGTACTAACAGACCATGGTCAGAAATAATCAGAACTGTCCAGCCTTCATCCAGATAATGCAGGAAAGAACCAATATAAGCATCGGTGCAACGATAAGCCCATTCAATAGCTTCTTCATACAGCTTACCATGATTGCCGATTTTTGGTCGATCTTTGCTCAAATACCAGAATAAATGACCACAAGCATCTACATTATGCAAATGGGAGAAAATTACCTGATACCCCTCTGTATCAATCAAATGCTGTAGTGCATCGGCCTGCCACTGGCAATATACATCCCAGGATGGCAGTAATGCTGTTTTAACCAGACTTTCGTTACGAGCCTCCGCCATAGAAGTACATGGCACCGGACCAACAGCTTCTAACACACTTTTCTTCAGTGATGTGGGATGCCACAAAAGATCTTTCTCAATATCTTTGGCCGGACTGAACCAAATACGCACTTCACTGCCGTCTTCTGCAATACTCAATAAGCGCATATTCCGGTTTACCTTTACCATTGCCTCGTCCTTGCTTAATTCGTCCAATATATTGACAGCCAATTCGTCACCCAATACGGCCATCGGTTCCATTGCCTTTTTATTTTTATAGACGGCAACTTTGTCATATTTTCCTTCTGCATTTTTCAAAATTAATGCAGGCCGTTTGGTCATGCCATTATTGACCAGAATGGTCATTTCTTTTGCACCAGCTGGCACTTCCAACGCCCAACCTGTAGGTTCTGTAATTGGCGAATTTACAATATCAACAGGTAAAGCATCAGCAGCCATATCCCCTTCGTGCTCGCTGAAAATCAAACTTTTCATTTCTTCCGCGCTGCCATAATCTGACTCGCTGATATCATCTCTCGCTTTTGTCACTGGCACATCATTGATAACACAACCGGCTCCAGAGGTATTGGGGACTTTTGCTTTAAACATAACTTTTTCAATTGATGTGGAGGCATAAATCAGCTTGTCGTCATCTACCACGCAATCGCCATTGCCTATAGCATTAGGTTGGGTCCCGTCCACCACATGTAAATTAGGGCTATCTGAACTTGGCGGCCAGGAACTGCCTGGCCAATGCCATACTAAGGTTTTCATGCCATTAGCAGCTGTGACATTCCATAATTGTTCCGCTTTACATTTTCTAGAATTTAAGTTATAGGTCATCGTAGACATTTCATGCTTGGATTGACCCCAGAAACACGTAATCCCATGGGTAGCCGGTGTGGCGCCAGTAGCTAAAGAAGTCCACATTGGCGGCGTAATGGTAGGAACACCTCCCAGCATACGCAAATCTTTTCGTGCACTGCCTCTGGCAATAAATTTGTCAAAATTCGGCATAATCCCCTCGGCACGAAACCGCATCGTCAGGCTGGGGTCTAAACCATCGACACCAAGAATTAAAACCTTGTTGTTTAAAGCTGCCATAACAATTCCTCCTTAGAAATATACAATAAATTAAAAATATTTATAAATATAATATACCGGAATTCTAATACATTGTCCAACAGAGGAAAACTGATGCAATTTTTTTGTGTTTCACTTTTTTTGTTGCAGAACTCTTCTTTTTATGTTACTGTTAGGATGCAGTTTTACACAAGAAAGGTGGAACATAAATGAAAACGGAACAAATTGTTTATTTGGATGATATCGCTAAAACCCATTCCATTACACAAACCGCCCAACGTTTTTTTATCAGCCAACAAGCTCTAAGCTTTTCTCTAAACAAATTAGAAGAAGAATTTGGCGTTTCCTTGCTGGAACGAACCAACCGCGGCGCCGAATTAACTGCAGAAGGCGCTTTATTTCTACAAAAAGCGCGACCAATCTTAGATGTCTATAAAGACTTAAAAGAAGAACTTTCTGCCAGTGCTAGTCCCACAGAAGAACAACTACCCGCTCCAGAAGGCGCCTTACAAATCTTCTGCCACAGCCGTGTGCTGGAGCCACTGTTAGTAGATTTACTGGAACAATATATCAGAAAATATCCCCGTGTACGAATTACGCTCTATGAAAAAGAAAATATTGATATCATCGATGCTATCTCGCAAGGACAGGGAGATTTTGGCCTTATTTTCACACCGGAATTTTTGCTGAACAACTCATCTACGCAACAAAAGGACGGCTACCATCTTGCAGAAAACATCGCCATTGAAAAGTTATTCTCCGACCAATTCATTGCGTGTTGCAATGTCAATAGTCCACTCAAAAATCAGAAAACGTTAAACATGGACAGCTTTCATGATGTCCCCAGTGTACGCTTTGACAACAATCCTTACATGCTCGCAGCAAGCCAAGAGCATCTGCCAGTTGCTCAATCTCATCAGTTTTTCTCTAACAATACCGCTTTCCATAAAATGATGCTCCGGCGCAATCTGGCCGTTTCTGTCATTACTGCTTTTGAATTTCGCAAGCTGTACTTTAAACATAAAGACTTAACGGCACTGCCCATTGTAGACAGTCCCAAATCCATCATCAATTTGGTTACCAACAAAACCCTGCCGGTTACACCATCTGCCCGCCTGTTTATTCATATGCTAAAAAAATATGACTTTTATGGTTTATAAACTCTTTATTGATGATTACAAGTATTTCACCGTTATAAAAAAGTATACAAAAACCCGCTGACCATTGCAGATTTCTGCAACAATCAGCGGGCATCCTATTCTCTTTATTTTGCATAATCAACGGAACGGGTTTCCCGCACCACGACAACCTTAATTTGTCCTGGATATTCCAATTCTTTTTCAATTCGTTTCACAATGTCACGGGTCAGCTTCACTGCACCGGCATCATCAACTTTATCTGGCTTCACCATAATACGGATTTCACGACCAGCCTGGATGGCAAAGGATTTTTCCACGCCTTCAAATTCATTGGCGATTTCCTCCAACTTAGCCAACCGTTTCAGATAGGATTCCAACGTTTCCCGGCGAGCACCGGGACGAGCTGCCGACACAGCATCAGCAGCAGCAACCAAAACTGCTTCCACAGTACGAGGGTCCACATCGCCATGATGCGCTTCAATCGCATTGATAACATCCTTCGATTCCCGATAGCGTTTTGCCAAATCGGCACCAATCGAAACATGGGGCCCTTCCACTTCATGATCCACGGCTTTCCCTAAATCGTGCAACAAACCGGCACGTTTAGCCAGTTGTACGTCCACACCCAACTCAGCAGCCATCATGCCAGCCAAATGAGCAACCTCAATGGAATGATTCAACACATTCTGTCCATAACTGGTCCGATACTTCAGACGACCCAACAGCTTAATAATTTCAGGATGGAGACCATGCACACCCGTTTCAAAGGTAGCCTGTTCGCCTTCCTCCCGAATTTTCTGATCAATTTCCTTTTGCGCCCGTTCTACCATTTCCTCAATGCGGGCCGGATGAATTCTTCCATCTACAATCAGCTTTTCCAGCGCTACTCTGGCAATGTCACGACGAATAGGATCAAAGCCAGACAAAATCACCGCTTCTGGCGTATCATCAATAATTAAATCAATGCCAGTTAAGGTTTCCAAGGTACGAATATTTCTGCCTTCCCGTCCAATAATCCGGCCCTTCATTTCATCATTGGGAAGCGCCACTACCGATACGGTTGTTTCCGCCACATGATCAGCTGCACAACGCTGAATGGCCAAAGAGATAATCTCCCGCGCTTTTTTGTCAGCCTGCTCCTTCGCTGCAGTCTCCATATCCTTAATCATAACCGCAGTTTCATGCTGGATTTCTTCTTCTACTTTACGTAAAAGCTGCTCTTTTGCTTCTTCCGCAGTTAAATTGGCCAGCCGCTCCAATTCGGCAGCCTGCTGTTCATACAGCACTTCCACACTTGCCCGAACCTTTTCAATTTGCGTTTCGGTCTTTTGCATCCGCTGTTCTTTTTGTTCCAGCGTTTCAGATTTTCTGTCCAAGGACTCCTCTTTTTGAATCAGGCGTTTTTCAGAACGCTGCAACTCTGCCCGACGTTCCTTCACTTCCTGCTCCGCTTCATTACGGATTTTGTAAGCCTCGTCCTTAGCCTCTAAAATAGCCTCCTTACGAATGGCATCCGTGTTTCTAGTGGCTTCTTCCATAATTCTTGCTGCCTCATCCTCAGCAGACTTAATTTTTGATTCTCCTACTGTTTTTCTCACAATATAGCCAATTGCCACTCCAACCAGAACGGCAATCACAATACAGATAACAATTGTAGGTGTTGTCATATCTTGCGCAATTCCTCCTTTCTTGTCAAACTTCTTCAAAGTTCTAAAACATTATAATAAATAAGCATCGGAAATCTCTTTCTGGCCTTGACGCTTTCTGCCTGCACACTGCATGTTACGCACGCACCCGGCAGAATGTTTCGCTTTGCTAGATGGGCAAAGCCTTCCTCCAACCACAAAAAAAGCAAACCGAATTTCGATTTGCTGAAATTGCCGCCGACCAAATGATCAGACTACTCCCTTATCCATATATAAATCTGCAGTTCACAGTATCATTCTCTATGCACATTTGCATTTCCCACCATGCTACAATTTTATATATACACCCTGACCAAAGGCAGGTGCAATTTCATACAAGACTTCCATCTATTAATTTTATAAGTTCTAGTATCACCTGTCAAGGGGCATATTTAAACTTAAAAATTATTATTGTAGCGTTACAATAGATGTGAGACCAAAAAGAGGTAGAAAAAAGCGATAGAGTTCATTAGAATAAAGTTACCATACCAAATCCAATGAAAGGACTCAATCGCCATAGAAATTATAATATGGAGCAAACAATATTTGCCACATGAAATTCATCCACTAAGTGTACTTTGTGAGAAACTCCATATCACACATAAGTTGCTTCATCCCAAAACACCTTGGTATAATGGCAAAGTGGAACACAGTTACCGCAACGAATAGAATCATATCTCCAATTTATTAGACATCGAAAAAGGCTTCAAATGTGCTTTGTTGAGAGAACTTGCACATTTAAAGCCTTTTTCTTAGAAGTCGGGATGACAGGATTCGAACCTGCGGCCTCCTCGTCCCGAACGAGGCGCTCTACCAAGCTGAGCCACATCCCGATATAGAAGTATATGAAATTCATAGCTTCTATATTGTAATACCTTCTGATTTTTTTGTCAACCAATCTGCCAGAAAAAATTTTCTTGTTTTGTAGCGTTACAATAGATGTGAGACCAAAAAGAGGTAGAAAAAAGCAATTGAGTTCATTAGAATAAAGTTACCACACCAAATCCAATGAAAGGACTCAATCGCCATGGATAGTGTAGCACAGAAAACAAAACGAAACAAGAGATATTTACCGCATGAAGTGACAACCAAAATAAATGCAGTGAAATTATATCGTCAGACAAAAGACATCAGCTTTGTATGCCGCCGATACCATATTTCCAAAGCGTCTCTCATGCGCTGGAACAAAGCATA
>CABUKW010000055.1 GCA_902492275.1 uncultured Peptococcaceae bacterium | reverse complement strand
TAATGTTTGCTCTAATCAGGCGCTGTGTGCCTTAACAGCGGCTGTTTATATGAGTACAATGGGACCAGAAGGGATCAAACAGGCTGCGGTGCAGTCCATGTCCAAGGCCCATTATTTTGCACAGAAGCTGGCGGAAATTCCAGGCGTTGCAGTGCAAAACCAAGGCGCTTGGTTCCATGAATTTGTGACAAGTCTGCCAGTAGCTGCCGACAAGGTGCTGGATGCATTGGCAGCAGAAAATATTTTAGGCGGGTTACCGGTGCAAGACGGGATTCTGTGGTGCGTCACAGAAGTTGTCAGCAAGGAACAGCTTGACCGGGCAGCAGCTATCGTTGGGGAGGTGTGCGCAGCATGCAACTGATTTTTGAAAAGAGCAAAGCAGGACGAGGCTGTGCCATATTGCCGGCCTGTGATGTGCCAGAGGTACAGCTTCCAGAAGAATTGCAGCGGGAGCAGGCGCTTCATCTGCCGGAATTATCGGAAACCGAAATCAGCCGTCACTATACGGCGCTGGCCAAACGGGCGCACGGTGTAAATGATGGATTTTATCCATTGGGTTCCTGCACGATGAAGTATAATCCACGTATTGATGAAGAAATGGCAGCGTTGCCGGGCTTCACCGGTATCCATCCCTTGCAGCCGGCAGAAACGGTAACAGGCTGCCAGCAGGTATTGGACACAGCAGCCCAATATTTATGCGAAGCAACCGGTATGGACGCTGTAACCTTTCAGCCAGCGGCAGGTGCGCATGGCGAATTTACAGGTCTGCTGCTGATTAAATCTTATCATGAGGCGCGGGGCGATTGGAAACGCAAAAAGATTATCATTCCTGATGCTGCCCATGGCACCAATCCAGCCAGCGCTGTGATGGCCGGCTTTACCGTTGTGACCATTCCTTCCGGTGCAGATGGCTGTGTGGATTTAGACGCGCTGCGGGCCAATGTAGGCGAAGATACGGCTGGCTTAATGCTGACCAATCCAAACACCGTCGGCATTTTTGACAGTAATATTTTAGAGATTACCGATATCATTCACCAGGCAGGCGGCTTGAATTATTATGACGGCGCTAACTTTAATGCTATCATGGGAGTGGTTCGTCCCGGCGATATGGGCTTCGACGTGGTGCATCTCAATCTGCATAAGACCTTTGCCACTCCTCATGGCGGCGGCGGTCCTGGCAGCGGTCCGGTAGCCTGCAAAGAGCTTTTAAAACCGTACCTGCCCGGCTGTGCCAGCCTGTCGGAAGAAGCGCCTCATTTACAGATGAAAGCCTTCCATGGTAATTTTTTAGTGGTGGTGCGGGCGTTGACCTATATGCTGACGTTGGGTGCGGAAGGAATCCGCAGTGCTTGTGAAGGCGCTGTACTCAATGCCAATTACATGATGGCCGGTTTGCAGGATTTATATCCGGTAGCTTATGGCGAACACTGTATGCATGAATTTGTGTTGAGCTTGGAAAACCTGAAGAAAGAAACAGGCGTTTCGGCCTTGGATGTGGCCAAATCATTGATTGATAATGGCATTCATCCGCCAACCATGTATTTCCCGTTGATTGTACATGAAGCGTTAATGTTTGAACCAACTGAAACAGAATCGCGGGAGACCCTTGATGAAGCGGTAGCAGTTATGCGGCAGCTTTATCAGTTGGCCCATGAGGATGCAGAACAGATGCATCAGGCACCGCATCATGCCCAAATCAAACGGCCCGATGAAGTGTTAGCGGCTCGTCAGCCGGTACTGCGCTATCAGTGGGAAACCGAATAGCATAAAACAAGCAGACAGAAGGTGGAGCAGCATGATTGAACAAACCTATTATTATATACAGCAGGGCACAGAGCCCTCGCAAAATCTGGCCTTAGAGCGTTATTTGCTGGAAACTGTGCCGGAGCATACCTGCATCTTATATTTGTGGCAAAATCAGCATACCGTGGTGATCGGCAGAAATCAAAATTGCTGGCAGGAATGCAAGCTGCAGCAATTAGCCGATGACGGCGGCGTAATGGTGCGGCGGTTATCGGGCGGCGGCGCCGTTTATCACGATTTAGGCAATCTGAACTTCACCTTTTTCGTTGGCAAAGAAGATTATGATGTAGATAAGCAATTGGACGTGATATTGCAGGCTTTGCAGCAGCTTGGCATTCAGGCTGAAAAGAGCGGGCGCAATGACTTGACCGCCAACGGGCGGAAATTTTCCGGCAATGCATTTTATGAATCGGGCAATCGTTGCTACCATCATGGCACGTTAATGGTGCAGGTGGATAGAGAGATGCTGGGAAAATATTTGCAGGTTTCCGCCAGCAAACTGGCCAGCAAAGGCGTCAGTTCGGTGCAGTCCCGTGTGGTAAATTTAGCTGAACTAAAAGAAGGCTTAACCATTGCGCAGTTGCAGCAGGCTTTGGTGGATGCCATGCAGCTTGTGTATGGCAAACAGGCCCAGCCTTATCCAGAGCAATGGCTTGATCAAAAGCAGATTGCCGCTTATCAGGCTGAATTTATTTCGGACGCATGGCGCTTTGGCCAGCGGCTGCCCTTTACTTGGGAAACAGAGCATCGTTTCGGCTGGGGCAATTTTCACTTGCAGTGCGCGGCCAACTATGGCAAAATTGAGCAGGCTGTTATCTATTCCGATGCTATGGATGCCACTCTGATTGGAAAAATGGCAGAACAGCTGCAAGGCTGCGCTTTTAGCAGCAAAGCCATGGCAGAGCGTTTGCAACAGCTTGAGGAACGGACAGAAGTACAGGATGTCTGCCAATATTTGCTGGAGTTAAATATTTAAAACGGTAAGACATACAAATACAATAGAAAAGCCGCAGAAACTGGCGTTCCGCTGATTTCGGCGGCTTTTTCTGAAAACAGGAGGCGTATCAAAGATGCAATATGATTTGGTTGTGATAGGCGGTGGTCCTGGCGGCTATGTGGCTGCCATTCGAGCCAGTCAGTTGGGTATGAAAACCGCATTGGTGGAAAAACGGGAATTGGGCGGCACTTGCCTGAATCGGGGCTGTATCCCTACCAAAACCTTGCTGCATGCAGCCAATCAATATCGGGAATCGGCCGATTGGGCCGATTTGGGGCTGCAGTTGGAAGGACGGCGGTATGACTTTGCAGGACTGCATCAGCGTAAAAATGCTGTGATTGGTCAATTACGGGACGGCATTGCCCAGTTGCTGAAGGCCAATCAAGTAGATGTCTACCAGGCGTCGGGGCAGATTGTGGACGGCAATACTGTGAAAGCCGGAGAAGAAACCTTGACAGCAGGTCATATTCTCCTTGCGGCCGGCTCGGTGCCGGCAGTCCCGCCAATTTCCGGCGCTGATTTGCCAGGCGTTGTGACCAGTGACGGTCTTTTGGAACAGCAGGGCGTTGATTGCCAGCGTTTGTTGATTATCGGCGGCGGTGTGATTGGCGTGGAGATGGCGTCTATCTACAATGCTTTGGGCAAACAGGTGACCATTGTGGAAGCGGCAGAACGCATTTTGCCGCCGATGGATAGGGAAATTTCTCAGAACCTGTCCATGATTTTGAAGAAGCGGGGCGTAGAAATTTATACAGGCGCTATGGTATCTGCCATTCAGAAAACAGACAATGGTTTGCAATGCTGCTTCACCTATAAAAAAGAAGAGAAAACGGCGGAAGCCGATGTTGTGCTGATCAGTGTAGGGCGGCGCCCCTGCACAGCAGGTTTATTTGCCGAAGGCTTTGCTGTAGCGCAAACAGAGCGGGGCTTTGTGGAAGTAGACGGGCAGTTCCGCACATCGGTGCCAACCATCTCGGCCATTGGCGATGTGATTGGTCGCATTCAACTGGCCCATGCCGCAGAAGCACAGGGGATTGCTGCTGTAGAATATATGCATGGCTTGGAACAGGCCAGCGTCAATTATGCGTTGGTTCCGTCCTGTGTTTACACCACGCCGGAGATTGCTTCCGTAGGCATGACTGCCGATGAGGCGAAAAAAGCGGGCAGAGATGTGGTAACCGGCAAATACATCATGAATGGCAATGCCAAATCCATCATTGAGCAGCAGGAGCGGGGCTTTATCAAAGTGGTCTTTGATAAAGAAACCGATGTACTGTTAGGTGCGCAGTTGATGTGCGCCCGCGCTACCGATTTCATCAGCGAATTGGTGACAGCAGTATCCTTAGGGCTTACCCGCGAACAATTAGCGCGCACCATGCGCCCCCATCCAACCTTCTGCGAAGGCATTACAGAGGCAGTGGAAGGCGCTGGCGGACACTCCATTCATACAATGCCTTCCAGACGGTAGCAGGACGTTTTTTATTATGGTTTCTCTTGTCCTTGTCTATTGCTGCGAAAAGCTGATTTGAAAAACAATCGAAACCTTTGCGCTGCTGTGTTCTTCTTTGCGAGGAATACAGCAGCATTTTTATATGGCGAGAATGGCTAGAAACTGCGTGTATTTTTATAGCTGCTGTGCTACAATAAAGGCGGTGCAAACGGAAGAAAGGAATGGAACTGTTATGATTCGAATCAGTCAGATAAAAATTGCAGCAAAGAAGGCGCAAATGCAGGCCTTGGAGCAGGAAATCTGCCGCCTGCTGCATGTAAAGCCCCAAAGGAAGCTGCAGTATCAAATTGTAAAAAAATCAGTTGATGCCCGCAAAAAGGAGTCTATTTTTTGTATCTATACGGTCGATGTAGCCGGTCTGGCCAACGAGGCTAAGGTGGTGCAGAAATGCCGCAGAAATACCGTCACCATCGCGCCGGTGGAAACCGTTCCGGAACCGATTGCGGGGCAGGCGCTTTTGCGGCATCGTCCGGTAGTGATTGGGGCCGGACCGGCTGGACTGTTTGCCGCTTTCTTGCTGGCTGAGCGGGGCTATCGGCCGCTCTTGCTGGAGCGGGGGCAGGATGTGGATACGCGCACTGCCGATGTGGAGCGCTTTTGGCAAACTGGCGTTTTGGATCCCCATTCCAATGTGCAGTTTGGAGAAGGCGGCGCCGGTACCTTTTCTGATGGCAAATTGAACAGTGTCATCAAAGATCCCCGTTGCCGTCAAGTGTTAGAAACCTTTGTGCGGTTTGGCGCGCCGAAAGAAATTTTGTATCAGGCCAAGCCCCATATCGGCACCGACCGGCTGAAGCAGGTAGTAAAGAATATGCGGCAGGCTATTTTGGCAGCGGGCGGCGAGGTTCGCTTCTGCAGTCAGGTAACAGCATTGCAGATTGAGAATGGTTTGCTGACAGGCATCGAAATAAACGGCAGCCAGCAGATTGCTGCCGATGCAGCGGTATTGGCCATTGGACACAGCGCTCGGGATACCTTTGCCAGCTTACATGGGCAGCAGGTTGCCATGGAACCGAAGGCCTTTGCCATCGGTGTGCGGGTGGAGCATTTGCAGAAGCTGATTAATTTGGCCCAGTACGGGATGGAACAGCCGTATGCCCATCTAGGAGCCGCCGATTACAAATTGACCTATCAGGCTAGCAATGGCCGGGCCGTCTACAGCTTTTGCATGTGCCCCGGCGGTCAGGTGGTGGCTGCCGCTTCAGAAGATGGATTGCTGGCTGTCAATGGCATGAGCCTGTTGGCCCGAGATGGAGCGAATGCCAACAGCGCTTTGGTGGTCAATGTTACGCCGGAGGATTTTCCCAGTGACGATGTGCTGGCTGGAGTAGAATTTCAACGGCATTGGGAGCGTTTGGCTTATCAGTTGGGCGGCGGTTATCAGGCGCCAGTGCAGTTGGTAGGTGATTTTTTGGCCGATAAAAAAAGTACGGCCTTTGGCAGTGTGCAGCCCACCTATCGGCCCGGCATTGTTTTTGCAGAATTGAAGCATTGTCTGCCCGGTTTTGTAGTGGAAGCCTTACAGGAGGCCATTCCGGTTTTCGGCCAAAAAATTGCGGGCTACGATGCCGCCGACGCAGTGCTGAGCGGCGTAGAAACCAGAACATCGTCGCCGGTGCGAATTGTGCGCAACGATCAATATCAATCGCCGTCTGCGGCAGGGTTGTATCCTTGCGGAGAAGGCGCAGGCTATGCCGGCGGGATTATGTCAGCAGCGGTAGATGGCTTGCGCATTGCCGGAAAAATAATAGAAACCTATCAGCTGTTTTTCAAATAATTACAAAATATTTTTGAAACTAGGAGAAACTGGAAGGAAAGTTCCGTCCTATCTCGAATCTTAGCAGAGAAACGAAGATCGGGAGTTGATAGCATGGAACAACGAAAGCAATTAGGCAAGGACAGCGAACAGTTGGCCTGTAAATTTTTAGAGCGGCAGGGGTATCGATTGGTGCAGCGCAATTTTCACAGCAAATGGGGAGAAATCGATTTGATTATGCGTAAAGGACAGGAATTGGTCTTTGTGGAAGTGCGCAGCAAAAGCAATCGGGACTATGGTCAGCCAGCGGAAACCGTAGATAAGAATAAACAGGAAAAAATCCGTAAAACAGCCCAGCTTTATCTTTATCAGCATCAAGAAATGAAGCAGTGCTATTGCCGGTTTGATGTCATTGGGGTCGTCTGGCAAAATGGATTGGCCCAGATAGAATGGCTGGCTGATGCCTTTCAATAGTATGGGATATGGATAGCAACATGCAATCATTTCCTGGAAAATAAAGGATAACCAAAGCGGATCCTGCCGGTTCTGTCGATTTTTCTACCGTTGATGTAGAATGTATAGACGAAAAGAAGGAAGCCTGTTATAATAGAAATTGAAGAGATCTGCATGTTTTTTGCAAGGAGGGGCTTCTATGGGAAATTATTTTCGGCGGCTGCCGGTGTATTTGCTTGCCATGGTGGCGATGAATCTTATTATTCTGCACGATAGCTGGCCGGAATGGCTGATGGTGACGGGAATTTTGGCATTGGCCGCTTTTTTGGCCCAGGCGGCTTGCACAGTATTGACAAAACGGCTAGGAAACACCATGAACGCTATTTGGAAAGAATTTATATTATGGGGAACCGTAGCGCTGTTATTCGCGATTGTAGCTTGGTTGGGTACCGAAAGCGGTTTGTTGTCGTCTGCGTGGCTGAAAGCACCAAAAAATGCTTTGCTGCTGGGCGCCATGATGGTATGTTTCAGTCTTTTTGAAACAGGATGGCGGATAGTTTTGAAACAGTTTCAACAATGACAGCGTATAAAAAGGAGGGATCTGAAACTTGTATGATATTTTAGGCAATGCTTTTCAGATTTTTCTGTTTTGGTATTTGATGAAAAGGTATTTTGCGATGTTTAAAGCATAATAGGAGCAGGGCTGCTGTTTCGGTAACTGGGTTGTTGTTACTGGGCAGCAGCCTTTTTCTTAGGAACGTTGAAAAAACACCTGACCGCCTTGCAAAATCAGCGTTTCAGCCATAGCTGCTAATTGCTGCGGCGCCTCCTGCATACCGGTTGCCAGCCATTTCTGGATTCAGTCAATACAGTTCAAATTATAGAAGCAGGTAATTTGAAGAACGACGGAGAAATAAAAAGAATCGCAGGACATTCTCGCTAGGTAGATGATTAACGGAGGATTGTATATGGAAGGCTATAGCTGGAATCATATTTTTTTGTTTTTCTTCCTATATTGTTTTTTGGGCTGGATTTTTGAATCGGTGTATGTTTCCGTTATGGAGCGGCGCCTGTCTAACCGAGGCTTTTTACGAGGGCCAGTCATCCCCATTTATGGTTTTGGCGCCATGATGATCGTCTTTGCCACAACGCCCTTTCGCGGCCATTACGCAGCCGAATTTCTATCTGGGATGCTGGCGGCCACCGTCTTTGAACTGGCAGTGGGGCTGGCGATGGAAGCCATCTTTAAAATCAAATATTGGGATTATAGTCATAAGCCTTTTCAATATAAGGGCTATATTTGTTTGGAAAGTTCGTTGTGCTGGGGTGTGCTGTCTGTTCTGGCGGCTGAAATCCTACAGGTTCGGTTAGAACGCCTGGTATTTTTACTGCCGGAATCGGCCAGCGTCAGCTTGGCCCTGACTTTGGCTGCGCTCTTTGCCGCCGATACCGTTATCTCCGTGCGCGACGCTTGGGGCGTGCGCAACATTGTAATTGCCTTGGAAAAAATGAAAGGCGATTTAGAGCAACTGCAGCAGGAAGTGGAGGAACGCAGCGAGGAATTTATTCAACTGCTGGAAGTCCGCATGAAGGCGAAAAAGGCCGAGGTGGAGCAGCAGAAAGCCGAACAGCGGGAGGAGCTGTCAAAAGAAATTGCGCAGCTGCGCGCCGTCATCGAAAAAGAAAAGCAAGAGCGGGAGTTGGCCCGCGCCCAATTTTCTGCCCGTATTGAGCGGGATGTAACCGCGCTTCAGGCAAAGCTGGAGCAGGAGCAAAACGGGCTGTATGACAAACTCAAGCAGCTAAAAGCCGAACAGAGCCAGCGCAAGCTAAGCCAGGCGGTGAAAAGAAATTTGCTGTTAAAGACGCAGACCTCCAGCGAAGAACAGCTTGAAGCCTTGCTGCATAAACGGGGCAATATTTTGCACCGCAATCCCAATGCCAAATCGCGGCAGTTGGGGAATCTGCAAAAGCATGTAGAACGGCAGGCGCAGCGAAAAAAGGCCCTGCTGCAGCAAGGGCAGCAGAAACAACAGGAGGAGTAGAAACAGCGTTGGATCAGCGTTTTTTCGCAGACGCGCCCAAGCGGTGAAAGAAGGGAAGTGATGGACAGGCTCCGCATGGCGGGAGCCTTGTCTTGCTGATGAAAAAGAACATAGAGCCAGGATTACAGTACCTGATGAAGTTAGGCATTCGTCCGGCTAAAAATCAGGACGGCGTTTATAAGCAAATAGAGGAACAGTTGGGGCAGCAGCAGACAAAATGGATTCGGGATTCTATTGAAGCGGCCCAAGATACCGCTGCGCTGTATGCCAGAAAAAATCAACAGCCTGCTGCAGCAGTCATTTTTTCCGGCGCTTACGACGGAGCGTTTTATCGTCAGGCCTTTGCCTGGATCGCACAGCATCGGCAATGCTTTGGCCCGGAAATTTTAGAAGTCGGTTGCGATTGCGGTATCGTGTCCTGTTTTTTGGCCAGTCTGTTTCCCAGCGCCCACATTACCGCCATAGACAGAACGGAAAATGCCATCAAAGCAGCAAAGCAGTTGGCCAGCAGACTGCACGCAGAGAACGTAACCTTTTTACAGCGGGAGCTTGGTCAATTAGAACCGGAACAGTATGATACCGTTGTTTCCATGCGCACCATCCATGAAAACATTGCCGACGATAAAATCGCGCCTTCCTTTGAGCTTTTGCTGGACCAGGCTGTTTTGTACGGCAATACGGTGGCCCACTATGCCGCGCAATTAATGGACAAGGTGAAGTTGGGCGGTCATTTGGTGACCATAGAAAAAGGAGAAAAAAATCCCATGTTTCTCGGCTGGCTGTTGGATTTGCATGATAACGGCCTGCGCCTGCAAACCGATCCCTATAGCGAGCTTTGCTGCCATATTTTGAGCCAGCCGGTTTGCTTTCAGGCAATCAGCGCAGTGAAAGAAACAGAGAAAGAAGCAGAGAAAGATGCAGAAAAAGCCGGTAACGTGTATGCCTTTTGGTGCAGTTTGTTTGCAATCGACCAGACTGCCTATCAGTTTCAGGGGTGGGCGGCGGAAACCTTGCTGCAAAATACAGTGCCAGATTTGGATCAACTGGCAGAGGGGTATGCGCTCTATAATCAGGATGGACAGCGGTGCGGAAAATATGCGGCCTGGACCCTAAAAAGCAGACCCGACGCGGTGTTGTATTATCGGGGCAATGCCCAAGAAACAACGGTAGGTTTTTATGCGGCCCAATTATTGCCAGGTATTCGGCAGCAACTGGCCCAGCTTCGGCAGCAGGCAGAGGCCCAGGGCCTTACAGTACAGCCCATATCCAGCCCCCTGGGAACCGTGTGAAAATCAATGGAATGATCATATTTTTTGTTTAAAAGGCGTGACTTTGTTCGATTTATGCTGTATAATAAAAAGCGAACAAATGTTGACTTTTTGAAAAGAGGAGACCATTATGCAGGAACGAAGAAGAACCAGAGTACAGCATCAGCAGCAAAAGAGACGAAAACAAATGCAATTACTGGTGCTTATCATAGCAGTGCTGCTCCTCCTTTGTGCAGCAGCCCTATTCCATTCTGGACAGCAGCCGAACCAACAGCCGCCCGATGCGGCGTCAGTCAGCGGCTTGGCAGATGGAAATAACGGGGGCGCAGAAGGAAATCAAGCGCAGGAAAAGGGGATTCCAACCGTATCGGAGGAGGACAACTGGAAAACTGTTTTGGTGAATTCCACCCATGCCATGGTGGATGGCTATGTGCCGGAGCTGGTAACCGTGGATAACCCCAATTTTCAATTTGACGCCCGGGCCGCCGCCGACTTAAACGCCATGCTGCAGGCTGCCCGCGACGAAGGCCTATCGCCGATGATTTGCTCCTCCTACCGCAGTTGGGAACGGCAAACCGCTTTGTTTGAAAAGCAGGTGGAGAAACAGCAGAATGCAGGCTTATCCTATGAGGACGCCTATGAAAAAGCCAAAACCGTTGTAGCCTATCCAGGTACCAGCGAACATCAGACAGGCTTAGCTGCCGATATTGTAGCCACCAGTCATCAATTATTAGATGACTCCCAAGCCGATACAGCAGAGCAACAATGGCTGATGGCAAATTGCTGGAAGTACGGCTTTGTTTTGCGCTATCCCTTGGGGAAAAGCGAATACACCAGCATCATTTATGAGCCGTGGCATTATCGCTATGTAGGCCAGGAGGTTGCCCAGTATCTAACCGAAAACAGTTTATGCTTGGAAGAATACTGGCAGCAACTAGAAGCACAGCAAGCAGAATAACAGGAAGAAAAACAGAAGGAATCCCCTATGCATGACAGCAGCGATGTTGTCATAGGATGTACCCCATCCAAAAATATTGCGGTATCCCACAATCTTCTCTAAAACGAAGCCGTATTTTGAAAAGCGCTTTCTCCAAGGATGACAACAGCCCGCATGTGAAGTTTTTTTAGGCGGCAGGGATACAGATAAGAGATCGTTTGCAAGTGAAAAATTAGGAAGAACATAGAAGTTCTAAAAACTTTAGGCAAATAAAGAACCCCGTTTGGTCAGTCGTTTCTTGGCAGAGAAAGCTGGCTAAATAAGGAGAGCTGCTATATCAATAGCAAAGAACGCTATTGATATAGCAGCTTTTTTATTTGTGTAGTATTTAATCCTGCACTTGCTCCATAATACGAACGCCTAGTTTAAAACCATAGATAAAGTCATCTTCGCCATCAATCGCCAGTAAATCTGTATGTTCATCCATTAGTTTATCAAACTCATCCATTAGGTCAGTGGGCAGCTTGGCGCAAAACGCATCACGATTTTGCTGAAATTGCTGAAACGCGATATTGGCGCGCTCAGACCTATCGCGGGCGTAGGGTACGATTTTACCATTGTACAAATCTGCTAATACTGTTGTTTTGTTCTCCATGATTTTTTCTCCTTTGTGTATAAATTTGTTAAGGCAATTTAGTTCCTGTTATTACTATACTTTAGTCGCGATTGCGTAACAAGGAACTATAGTGCTGTTTTTGGATAAAAAAGCAGATTAAATAACCTTTTTATTCAATTTCCAATAAATCTACCATATTTATTTGTAAAGCATTGGCAAAAGCCATTAATTCAAAGTCTGTCACAATGCGCTGTTGCAATTCAATACGGCTCATTGCTTTTTGGTCAATTATGACATCCTGTTCTTTCAGTAATTTCGCTAAATCGGTTTGTGATAATGATTGCTTTTTACGTTCTTCGCGAATTTTTTTGCCGCAGATGTTTCTAACTCCATTTTTATACATAAACAATTTCATACTCACTTCTTCCTTTCACTATCATAAAAAATATTTGTGGTTTAGTTGAAACATATGAAAAATACAAGTTGGTGATACTGGCGAGCCATATTACAAGGGTATCATATTTTACAGCAAAACTCACTAAAAAATATCAGAAATTGCCCATATCTTTTTAAAAGTTTGAGATTATTAAAACTTATTATAAAAAAATAGCGAATTTCTGCAATTTTTCAAAATGTGCATTTTCTGCATGATGAGCAGAAATAATAACAATTTGGACAGAAATAATAACAGTTTGAGCAGAAATAATAACATTTTTTGTTGTTTTTTCTATTTTGCATAATTTTTCTATATCTGTTATAATCTGCTCATAGTCGCGACGAGGAAACCATAACACAGTTAGTTGAAAAACCGAAAGGGGAATGCCTATGCCAGCAAGTACCAAGTTAAAAATCACTTACGATGCAGGAGACGACAAAACCACCAGCAAGACTTACAACAATTTTAATCCAGAAGCAACGAACGCCAATCTGTTATCGACAGCGGAAAAGTTAAATAGTTTGCAGGAAAAAACGGTAAAGAGTGTGGAACGGATTGATACTACAGTGATTAGTGAATAAGCCCAAAAATTAGCTGCAATCGTTTTTTGAATGTGTGAAAGGGGATATGTGGATATGGAAACAATTAAAAAGGTGTTAAATATGATTTTTGCGAACACTGACGGTGGTACAACGCGCACTGTCGGCGTGGACAGTCCAACAGACAATCTTGAAGGCGAAACTGTCCTAAATGCTATGAGCGAGATTATCGGTTTAGGAACTGTTTGCGACAGCAAAGGAAATCTGGTGGATGTGGCACAGTCGGCCAACATCACCACCACAACGGTAGAGGAATTGTTTTAGCGCATAGCTTGAAAAAACGGTAGAAAGGAGTGCCGCGTGAGCAGACAGGAAAAAATCTATGTATGTGCTGCTGCGCAACAAGAAGCCGCCGCTGCCTTGTGCAGTCTGGCGGCTTTGGTGTATCTGGAACAACATTTGACCGCACAAGGCTTTGCGGTGCAGACAGGCGGCGCGGATGCCGACCAGTGCAACGCCAGCAAGCCGGACATGGCCTTGCAGCTTGCTGGCAGCGTGGGCGGCGTGGGCTGTGTGGTGTACCATCCCGTTACTGCCGATTGGCAACGCTACGGAGATAGCCGCCGATTGGCGGTATTACTGGAAGAACAGGCGCGGCGGTATCGGCTGTTATGTCGCCGCGAGGTGCAGGCTGGGGCAAATATAGACTGGCTGCAAGCGGTACAGGCTCCGGCGGCGCTGACGGTTTGCAATTTGCCTGATGATGATGTGTATAGCCACTTATCTTTGCTGCAAGCGCAGGCCAAAGGCTTTGCGCGGGCTGTCAAGCTATGGTTCAAGGAAAAAAACGAAAACAACGAAAATGAGAAGGGAGAAAAGGAAGAACATGAAACACTTTTTTGACATGGGTGCGGTGCTAAACGCCTATAACAGCTTGTTATCGGGCTGGGTGCTGTTATTGACGGGCTTATTTGGCACCTATTGGTATTTGTTTGCGGCCTTACTGCTGTTTAACGTGTTGGATTGGATAACAGGGTGGTATAAGGCCCGCAAGCTGCGGCAGGAAAGCAGCAAAATCGGCTTGCAAGGTTTGCTTAAAAAACTGCTGTACTGGGTGCTATTGGCGGTGGCTTTTACAACGGCGGCGGTGTTTGGCCGTTTTGGATTTGATGTGCTGGGCGTGGATTTGTCGTTTTTGGATTTGTTGGGCTGGTTTGTGCTGGCCAGTTTAGCAGTTAATGAAGCGCGAAGCATTGTCGAAAACCTAGTGCAAATTGGCGTGGCCGTGCCAGCGGTGTTGACAAATGGCTTGCAGGTGGCGGCTGACTTGTTGGAAACCAATAAAGGGGGCAGGCAATGAGCAAACAACTGATTTTCCTAGACGCGGGACACGGCGGCAAAGACCCCGGCGCGGTAGGGCTAAAGGCAAAAGAAAAGGATATTGTGCTATCGGTAGCCATGCAGCTAGGTCAAGCGTTGACAGCGCGGGGCTTTGCAGTCTGCTACAGCCGTACAAATGATGTGCGGATATTGGCCAGTGAACGGGCGAGAGCAGCAAACAAAGCAAAGGCGGCAGCCTTTGTGTCCATCCATTGTAACGCCGCCGCGAATAAAGCGGCGACGGGTACGGAAACTTTTGCCTATGGCAAAGCTAGTAAAGGCTATCAATTAGCCTGTAGCATACAAAAAAATATAGTGAAAGCTGTGCAGTTGCCAGACAGGGGCGTAAAAACGGCTAATTTTGCGGTATTAAGAGAAACGGCCATGCCCGCCGCCTTGGTAGAGTTAGGATTTTTGAGCAATCCCATAGAAGAAAAATTTTTGCTTAACAGCCAGTGGCAGCAGCGTGCGGCGGCAGCTATCGCCGAAGGGATTGTTCAATATTTTGGCTAATTTAGGAAATAGCTAGAAAATATTTCCTAAAAAGGATTGACAAATGAAGGAAATTCAGGTATGATAAAGAAAAATAGGAATTGTAATTCCTGAACATATTTAGACTTTTAGGAATAAATAGGATGTTGTAATGTATAGTATTTTGTCCTCTTACACAAATATTTATAGTAAAAGGAGACTGGAAACATGGAAAATTGGTTTGGATTTGAACACTATAGGCCGTTAAGTGCAGCGGATGAATTGGCAATCGAGGAATGTTACAATAAAATTTACGCTTTGATGGATGAAATCTATGAACTTTACGATGATATAGAACGCATTGTGGAGCAAGACCAGGCCAGGCGGGAGCAGTTATTTTTTAGTTAAGCATACACAAATTTTTTTAGTACAAAGGAGAGGACAGTTATGACAACAGAAATGCGATTGTTTGTAAACACAGAATTTGGTACAGTGAGGACTTTGCAAGAAAATGGTCAGGTATTATTTTGCGGAACGGATATAGCAAGGGCATTAGGGTATAAACGACCTGCTGATGCAATTGCGGCCCATTGTAAGGGGTCTGCAAAATATCGAATCCCTACGAATGGCGGCCCACAAAATATAAAATTTATTTCCGAAAGCGATGTATATCGGTTAGTCCTGAAATCGGAGTTGCCAAACGCGGCGCGGTTTGAAAACTGGATATGCGAGGATGTGCTGCCCGCCATCCGCAGAACAGGCATGTATGCCACAGACACGTTACTGGACAATCCCGATTTAGCATTATCCGCTTTTACCGCGCTGCAAGACGAGCGGCAAAAGCGGCTGGCGGCAGAGCAGCAACTAGCCGAGTGCTTACCAAAGGTGCAATACGCTGATGCTGTGACGGCTAGTAAGTCTACCATTTTGGTGGGCGATTTGGCTAAGATTTTACGTCAAAATGGAGTGGAAATCGGTCAAAACCGCTTGTTTGAATATTTGAGAAAAAACGGTTATTTAATGAAAAGCGGCTGCCGCCGCAATATGCCAACCCAATACAGCATGGACATGGGATTATTTGAGATTAATCAAAGTGCTGTCATCAATCCGCGGGGCGTGCGGTTGTCCCGCACCCCCAAAGTAACAGGCAAAGGACAACAGTATTTTGTAGAGCATTTCCGACAATTTATTAATTAGTAATTAGCAAAAACTCGTATCCTTGACAAGTTGGATATAAATTGCAGGGATACGAGTTTTTTCATACATATTTTAGGAAAGGAGCCATTTGTATTTATGAAAAGCGAACATAGCATGTGGCAGTTGCCACGTTATAAAACCGATTGGCGCGATATTTGCGCTATCATGCCTGTTTATCTACCAGATGGGGCAAACGGCTGTCAAATACTGTATGATGACGGCAGCGTGGAGCAGATAGCGGCGCAATTATCTTGGGTTTTAGATGACTTGCTAAGCTATCGGCGCAGCAGTAAAGCCATTTTGCTGCAACAAAGCCGATGGATGATGCAGCAGTTGGGCTACCGTCAGCAGCGGCGTTTACCGTTAATTTTGGAGGATGGCTTTTGCTTGGTGCCGGTAAAAGCACGTCAGACAGTAAACCATAATCACGCTGTTGACGGTTATATTGTATTGTCAAAAGTAAAAAGGACTTATCAATATAATAACGATACAAATGTTATATTAAAAAATCATCATAATATGATTATTATGGACAGCTTGCGCACTGTGCGACAAAATTTGCGACTGGCCGCAGAACTGGAACGCTGTTTAAGCTGCATTTTATAAAAGGGGGGCGGCAATATGACGACCGCATATGATAAAGGACAAGAACAAGCATACACCTTCTACCAACTACCCAAACAACTGCTAAAGGATAAGCAATATCAAGCCATTTCCCTGGAAGCGCGGCTGTTGTATTGTCTGTTTTTAGACCGTATGCAGTTATCGCAGAAAAACGGCTGGAAAGACGAGACAGGACAGACCTATATTATCTATACGCAGAATGAAATCATGGAGGATTTTGGTTGTTCTAATAAAAGTACAACACGTATGTTAAAAGAATTAGAAGCAGCAAATCTGGTAGAACGGAAACGGCAAGGCATGTGCCGTCCTTGGTTAATTTATGTACGGCCATTGCAGACTGGACAAAAGGAAGTGTCTGGAGACTTCCAAACGGCCAGTCCAGAGAGGACAAAGGGAAGTGTCCTGACT
>CABUKW010000054.1 GCA_902492275.1 uncultured Peptococcaceae bacterium | reverse complement strand
GCCGGTTTTCTTTAAGCATTCGATGATAGACAGCCATTCAAAGTCGGTTTCTTTAAATATGCGGATGCCGCCCTCAGAGCGTTCTACAAAAGGCAGTAAGCCTTCTTTGTCATAATAACGCAGGGTAGAAGGCGCTACCTGCATCTTTCTTGCCATTTCTCCAACTGTATAAGGCATAACGATTTCTCCATTCGTAAAAAATTTGTAAAAACAGATTGACTTCAAGTGAACTTTAAGTTGTAAAATAAAGCTGCGAGAACAACAACTGCATTGTAGCATGCCATAGTTACAAAGTCAACGAGGAGGAATGACCTATCAAACGACCATATATTTTCTGTCATATGCTAACTTCCCTGGATGGGAAGATTATGGGCAACTACATGGATACGTCTGCTTGTGCGGCGGCCAGCGACGCTTTTTACAATATCGCTTTTGGCGCCAAACCCTATTATCGGCATCAAGGCTGGCTTTCAGGCCGTGTTACGACGGACGATAATTTTACCTTTTATAAAAAGCCTGCTTTAGATGAAACAGCGCCTCTGGTGCCGAAGGGCGACTTTGTGGCGGATGCCCATGCCGGTATGTATTATGTATCGATAGACCCTTCTGGAAAATTGGGTTGGGAAAGCAATCAGCTTACTTATGTGGACACCACTGCCCATGTGCTGGAGGTGCTGACAGGCCAAGCCAGCAACGCCTACAAAGCATTTCTGCGTAAACTGAATATTTCTTATATCATTGCCGGAGAAGATCGGCTAGATTATAAGCTGCTGATGGAAAAGTTATACCAGCTTTTTTATATTGAAACGCTGATGTTAGGTGGCGGCGGTGTGTTAAATTGGTCATTTTTGCAGGCTGGCCTTTGTGATGAGGTCAGCATTGTGCTGGCGCCGGCTGCTGATGGTTCTAATGATACACCGGCATTGTTTGCTGTGCGGGATGGACTGTCTGCCGATATACCGGTCAGTTTCCAATTACAGCAGGTGGAGGTTTTGGAAGACAGCGTTGTATGGCTGCGTTACACAGTAAAGGCATAGGTGATTGCGTAGTATGCACAGTGTAATTGCCAATAACAAAAATAATGTGCGAAATCAATAAAAAGTATTGAAAAATATATGATAATATGCTATACTAAACCAAAATTTGAATATAACGATTAGCGCTAAGCTAGTCGTTATATTTTTCACGATATATTAGCGATTGCTTATAAGAATGTAGATATTCTATCTTTTGATCGTGAATTTTATCGTCATAATAGACAACGCATACGCAGATAAAATTAAAAATCTTCATTTGTCAGGAGGAATGTAAATGCTTTTAGATTGGATGAAACAAGCGTACAGTTCGGAGGATACAACAATCAGCGAGAAACAGAACATGCCGTCAAATTGGAATTGTTATGGCTTGGATACTGGTCTTGCTCTGCTGGATATAGCGTTTCTGTTTGCCGGCGGCACAGGTACGCAGGCGGATCCGTTTCAAATTCAAACAGAAGAACAATTGCGGGCCTTTGCAGTATCTCTGACAGACAGCATGGATTATCGGGGCCTTTATATTCGGTTGGACTGTGATATTCATTTGCATGGCGGTGACTGGATCCCTGTGGGAGAAGGCGAATATGCCTTTAACGGCCATTTTGACGGGCAATATCACACCATTTCCGGTTTAAAGATTGGCACCGCAGAAATGCCCTATCAGGATTCTATTGGACAGGAAGCCAATTTCTATTTCGGTTTTTTTGGCGTGCTGGAGGAGTATGCCGAGGTACGCAATTTGCAGCTTGCAGTAGAGTTTCATGTAGTTGGCGGACAGAGCTTGTATGTGGCAGGCTTAGCTGGCTACATTTCGCAGGCACTGGTGGAGCAGGTGCATGTAACCGGCGTCATTGAGGGGCGCACAACCCATCGGGAGGCCAATATTTTTGTGGGCGGTATTGGCGGCAATACCTACCGGCAGCGAATTCTCTGGTGTTCCAGCAAAGCTTGTGTGCGGGCTGAGAGCGTCAGCGGCATGGCGGAAGCCGGAGGCATTGTAGGTATGCAAAATCGCGGCGTGATTAGCAATTGCCGCAGCAGTGGAAGCATTTCCGGCGCTACTTCTGGCAATGCCGCCAAAAATGGGCCAGCATTAGGCGGCATTGCAGGCGTTCATGCCGGTACCATTGTGAACTGTGCAGCGACAGCGGCTGTGATTGCCGATTGTCAGGCAACCTATGTCGGCGCTTTAGCCGGCTGGGCGACCGGAATTTCTGATACAGTGGAGAGCTGTTATTGCTTAGATACGCCGTTGGTAGTGGACAATTTTAGCGAAAACAGACAGCAAATCCAGCCTGCCGTTGCCATTGGCTGGAGCGTAGGACGGGGCGTAAACAGAGTGGGAGAAGCCTATGCGGGCAGCGTGATGCTGAATGTGCATGGGATTGTGGCGGAAAGTATGCCGCAGAATACGCTGGATTTTTATTTTGCAGAAATCAGCAAGTCCAGCTAAAAAATAGGAAGATGTCGTAATTGGTAGCTTTTTTCGCTTAACTGGTCAAAGCACAGAGCCTGTTTCATGTTATACTAAGAATAGGACTAAGTCGCTCGGTGAGAGCTGAAAAGGATGGTGTAATCTATGAAACAGGAAAAAACAACCAAGCAACAGAAACAATGGGTTTTACTCTGTTTGCTCTGTATTTGAAGTCCCTTGCTTTTATTTGTGCTGTTCATTTTTGCTGGACACGGCTTGGAGCCGGTGTTTTGGCTTATCAGAAAAATTTTTGTGTAATACAAAAAAGCCGTAGGTTTTGTTTCTGGATACCTACGGCTTTTTTCTTGGCTATGCTTGTTGGTTGGCTGGTTCCTCTGCTGTTGTTTCCTGGCCTGTCCATTTTTTTAACAGCTCCACGCTTTTCAGTTTTATGACGACTTTTTTCTCCGGTGTTTGCTCCGTGTATTTGCCGGAAGCGGAGGTATTGCTGTCGGTAAAGCACATGGGTGGAAACAGTACGCACCACCAGTTATGGCCCTTCCCTTCTCCGATTAAAATGCGCAGCGCTTCATAATTTCCGGCAGGCAGACTAAAGCCGCCGTAGTATTTTACAGGAAAATCGAAGCGGCCGTATTGCAGTGTCACATCATAATTGCTGTTAAGCCGCTGCAGCGTATCTTTGGCGGTTTGTTCCAGCTGGGGCAGGCTATTTTGGATAATCTGCCGACTTTCCTCAACGGAATGGGCTTGGTCTAACTGCGGCTCTAAATAGCGCACCACATCGTCTTTGACCTGCAATTTAAGCTGCTGGTCGGCCTGACTATCGCTGTTGGCCAGCACGTGAATACGAATTAAACTGTTTTTATCAATTTGTTCTGAAATTTCTAAATTGGATAAGCAAATAACGCTCAGCAAAAATGCTGCAATCCATCTCTTTTTCATTTTGTCAACACCTCTTTCTGCTGATAGTGTTGCCGGAAAAACATAGCTTTAAACCGAAGTCGGCGATTTTTAGCGGCAATGTTCCGAATAAGATATTTTCTTGCAGCAGCCGGTGGCGGTGGCGCGGGGGACGTGCTATAATAGAAAAAATAATGGAAGGAAGGATTTTTTATGGCAGCAAAATCAGATATGAAAACGAATGTGATGCGGGTATTGGATCAAAAAAAGATTGCCTATCAGCATCATTGTTATGCAGATACAGGCGCAATCAGCGGCGCGGAAGTGGCTCAGGCGCTGCATCAGGACCCGAACAGGGCCTTTAAGACGCTGGTGACTACCGGAAAATCTAAAAATCATTATGTGTTTATGGTGCCGGTGCTGGCCGAACTAGACTTAAAAAAAGCAGCGGCGGCTGTGGGCGAAAAGTCCATTGAAATGCTGAAAGCCAAAGATTTATTGGGCTTGACCGGCTATGTGCATGGCGGATGTTCGCCGATTGGCATGAAAAAATTGTTTAAAACAGTCATCCATCAAACTGCCGCCGACTATGAAACCATCATGTTCAGCGCCGGCAAAATCGGCTACCAGGTAGAATTGCCGCTATCTGGCCTACAAAAAGTAATCCCTGTGCAGGTGGCAGACATTATTGTAGAGGGGTAAACGGAGTTTTAACTGTAAAACCTCCCAAATTGGTGATGTTTTTTATTTATTTGGCAAGAAAGCAAAAATTGTATAAAATAATTTCAATATTTTCACCAATTACACACATTTATCTGTTATACTATACAATAGAGCGAAAATGGAGTATTTGCCGCGCCGGTTTGGAGCGGTAGATGGGAGTGAAGGCTAGACATGATTCAGTTTATCAATGTGTCTAAGGAATTTCAAAATGGCACAGTAGGCTTAAAACATATTGATGTAAAAATAGAAGAAGGCGAATTTGTATTTTTGGTGGGCGCCAGCGGCGCGGGAAAATCCACCTTTACTAAGTTGTTAATTCGGGAAATGTTGCCTACGGAGGGCAATATTTTGGTAAACAGCAAGAGTATTACCCGCTTAAAGCAGCGGCAAATTCCCCATTACCGCCGCAATATCGGTTTTATTTTTCAGAATTACCGGCTGCTGGGGGACCGCACCGCTTTTGAAAATGTAGCCTTTGCGGTGGAAGTGTTGGGCGCCAGCCGACGGGAAGTAGAGCGTAAGGTCGATTATGCGCTGCGTTTGGTTGGCTTAGAAGACCGCAAGACCCATTTCCCCGATGAATTGTCCGGCGGCGAACAGCAGCGTGTCGCCATTGCCCGCGCCATTGTCAACAATCCGCAGATTATTATTGCCGACGAGCCTACCGGGAATCTGGATCCGGAAACGGCCAAGGGAATTATGGATATTCTCAATGACATTAACATCAAGGGAACCACCATTGTAATGGCTACCCATGACAGCGGCATTGTAAATCGTGCCAGTCATCGGGTATTGGAATTGGCCCATGGCGAGTTAATCCGCGATGATAAGCAGGGAGGGTATAAAGTTGATTTTATTTAGATATCTGCAATATGGATTTCGCGATACAGTGCGCTCCTTGTGGCGGCATAAAGGCATGGTGCTGGTGTCGGTACTGACGGTGGCGACAATGCTGGTGGTGCTGGGCGCTACCACGCTGCTTGCGGCAAACAGTGAGTTCATGGCTAAAAATATGGAGAATGAGCTGGAAATTGTGGTGTTTTTAAACGACGATGTCAGCCGAGAAGACGCTCTGGCACTGGAGCCGTCTTTTCATAAATTAACCGGGTTTAAAGAAGCTACTTTTGTACCCAAGGAAGACGCGTTAGAGGGGCTTAGTGACCAGTTTGATTCTACGCAGCTGGCAGAGGCCATGGGCGGCACCAATCCGTTGCCGGACGCCTATCATATCAAAATGGAGCAGATGGAGCAGATTGAAAGCGCCGTGTCTTATTTGAGCGATACAGAGAAATTTCCGCAAATTGAGCTGGTGCGCTATGGTCAGGATGTTGTGGAAAACATGATTTCTCTCACCAATACGTTGGAAATTGCCTGTATTGCAGTAGTGGCAGGAATGCTGCTAATCGCGTTGTTCCTGGTAAACAGCACCATTCGTCTTACTGTGGCTGCCCGTGGGGAAGAAATCAATATTATGAAATATGTGGGCGCCACCAATTTTTATGTGCGGATTCCATTTTTTCTGGAAGGATTGCTGATTGGTGTGGTTGGTGCGCTGTTGGCTGATATGGTGCTTTATTTTGGCTACGACGCTATTTTGCGTTATATTACCGAACGTATTACCTTCGTTACACTGTTGCAGGATACACAACTGATGTATTTGATTATGCTGGTGCTGTTGGTAGGCGGAACATTATTGGGCGCGTTAGGCAGTAATATCGCCATTAAAAAATATTTGAAAGTATAAGCTGGAAAGGGCGCACGTTGTTTAAAAAACAGCAGTGCGTTCTGTTTTTTCATAGATTTGGCATAGATGCAGAAAAAAATCGTATAATAAACAAGATCGATAACGGGAGGATGCCGGAATGAAAAAAGCATGGAGGGTGCTGCGGGATGTCATTTTGACCATTTGCTGTCTGACCACCGTTTGTGTAGGCATTGTGGTGGTGACCAACTGGGGACATGTGCAGAAGCTTGTACGCACAGTGACGTTGATTGAAAGTAAATATTTATGGGATTCTGACGTCAGTACGCTGACCGATGGAGCCGTCAAAGGCATGTTAGATAGTTTGGGCGATAAATATACAACCTATATTGACGCCGATACCATTACCGGTTTTATGGAACAGGTCAGCGGTGATGTGTACGGGATTGGTGTCTATACTGCGGAGGATGAGAATGGCAATTTTGTTATTTTGTCGCCCATACCGGATAGCCCGGCAGAAAAAGCAGGGATTGAAGCAGGGGATATCATCAAAGCCATTGACGGCAAAAGTACGGCCGATATGACGCTGGATATGGCGGTGTCGTTGATGCGGGGCCGTCCTGAAACAACGGTGGAAATTACCGTAGAGCGCAATGATGCGGAGCAGACCTTCACAGTAGAACGGTTTAAGCTGGGCAATATTAAAACCGTCGACGGACAAATTTTAGAGGAAAATCAACGGATTGCCTATGTGCGGATCAGTGAGTTTTCTGTGCAGACGGCGACCGAGTTTGCGGAACAAATCAATACGCTGTTGCAAGAAGGATTTGACGGTCTGATTTTGGATTTGCGGGACAATGGCGGCGGCGAAGTAAACGCAGCCGTGGAAGTGGCGCGAGTATTTGTGCCGTCCGGTCCTATTGTGCATGTGGTGTCGGCTGACGGCAAGGTAGACACCAAAAACGCCACAGAGGCGCAATTAGATGTGCCGCTGGTGGTACTGGTCAATGGCAATACGGCCAGTGCGTCGGAAATTTTGTCCGGCGCTTTGAAGGATAGCGGCGTGGCTACCCTGGTGGGAACCCAAACCTTTGGTAAAGGGCTGGTACAGGGCGTGTATCTGTATGCCGACGGTACTGCAATGAAAATTACCGAAGCTAAATATCTGACGCCAAAGCAAAATGATATCAACGGTGTAGGCATTAAGCCCGACGTAGTTGTAGAACTGCCGGAAAATGCCACGGTGGATACCCAACTGGAGCAGGCCATTGCGGTCTTGGAGCAAAAGATGAGGTGAGGCAATGATGATGCTGGCGATGCAGGTGTTACAACAGATTTTTTGGCAGCTTGGTACGCTCCTGTACGCCCCAGTGTTTTGGTTAACGGTGTTTCTTGTATTTTTACAGGCCCGTCAACGGGCTAAACGGAAACAAGAGATGTTTCAGCTGCGACGCGAACCCGTCGGAAAAATCGTGATTGTCACAGTAGCGGCCGGTTTGATGGGCGGTATGCTGGCCAGTGCGTTATTGCTATTGTTAGGGGTTACGTTGGATCAGATTGGTCTGGAATATTTGTGGATGATAGCGCTGCTGTTGCTTTTGGTGCGGCAGCGTTTTCTTTGCTTTGCCTATTCGGGCGGTATTTTGGCAGTTTGCAACTGTCTATGGGGCTGGCCCCATTTGAACGGTGCCCAATTATTGGCAACAGTGGCGGTACTGCATTGTACAGAGGCTTTTTTGGTTTTGACGACAGGGCATTTGAACGCCTTGCCCATCTATTTGCAGAACGGACGGCAGCAGATTACCGGCGGCTTTTTGCTGCAAATGGTGTGGCCGTTGCCGTTGGTGATGCTGATGGGGTTATCCGGCGCAGCAACGCTGCCCCAAGCAGGTTTTATGCTGATGCCTGATTGGTGGCCGGTTTTAGGCGCTCTGCAAGGGCAGCAGCCAACAGTTTTATATATGTTAGCGCCTGTGTTGGCAGCCTTAGGATACAGCGATTTGGTTGTGCGTCACAGAATGAAAGAAAAAATTCGGCAATCGGCTTTTTTATTGTTGCTCTACAGTATGATCTTATTATTGCTGGTGCTGCTGACACAGCACAGCAGGTTCGGCCTTTTGTTGCCAGCGTTTTTTGCGCCGTTGGGACATGAGGTGGTCATCTGGTATGGAAAACGCAGGGCATTGCAGCATGACGGGCCATTTACAGCGCCGGAGCGGGGCGTATTGATATTAGATGTGCAGCAGGGTTCACCGGCGGCGCGGGCAGGGCTGCGCAGTGCGGACTGGATTTTTCAATTGGACGGTAAGCCCGTAGAAAATCGTCAACAGTTCCTGCAGCAGCAATATATTTTGCCTGCTATGGTGCAGGTTGGTTATATGCGGCGCGGACGGCGGAAACGCTGCCGCATACAAATGGGTCGGTGGAGTCAGCCCGGCATTATTACCGCGCCCGACGCCCAGTGTCATATTTACTGGAGCTTGGAAGAAGACAGCGGACTTGCAAAATTAATCTATAAAAAATTAGCAAAGACATTGAAAAAAAGATGAGATTGTGCTTTAATAGGGTAGTATGGCTTTCCATAAAAGCAATATAAAAATGCCGCTGTTCCCAGACAGTCTTGCATTGGTGGGAGCAGTTCAAAATAAGTTTGTGGAGGTGGAATGAAACATGGCGGAAGCAGTTAAATTTACAGAAAAAACAATCGACTACGCGAAAAATCCACGCAATCAGGGGGATATGGCTGATCCAACAGCAATCGGAGAAGTGAGCAATCCAGACTGCGGCGATTCTACTATCATCTATTTAAAAGTAGAAGATGATATCATTACCGATGTGACTTTTGAAACATTTGGTTGTGCAGCAGCAGTGGCCAGCAGCAGTATCCTGACAGAAATGATTAAAGGAAAAACCGTAGAAGAAGCTTATAAAATGACAGAAGAAGCCGTTGCAGAAGAATTGGGCGGCCTGCCAGAAAAGAAAATGCACTGCTCGGTAATCGGTGTGGAAGCAATGCGCAAAGCGATTGAAAACTATCGCAACGGCGTTGTCAGCAGCGACGAAGACTAAAAGATGAAAAATAAAAACTGAAACGAGAAAAAAGCAGATAGACGCCTGGCTGCAAGCGTCTGTCTGCTTTTTTTGTTTGGCACGGAATTTGACAGGCGTAAGAATACAAACTATAAAGGGCCTTTCGTTGTTTTGCAATTTTCAGTATGCTATACTGGAAGATAGAACTGGATAGACCGATTATGAAATTATAGGAGGAATCGACATGAGTTTAAATGCAACGCCATCGGCCGAACGGGTACATATTGGCTTTTTTGGACGAAGAAATGCTGGGAAATCCAGCGTGGTGAATGCGGTGACAGGTCAGGAACTGGCGGTAGTTTCCGAAGTCCGCGGTACGACAACGGACCCAGTAAGTAAAGCCATGGAACTGTTACCCATAGGTCCGGTGATGATTATTGACACGCCGGGGATTGATGACGAAGGCGCGCTGGGGGAACTGCGGGTGCGCAAAACAAAGCAGGTGCTGAATAAAACCGATGTGGCGGTGTTGGTGATTGACTGCACCGCAGGTCGCAGCGAAGCGGAAGATCAACTCATTCAAATTTTTGAGGATAAAAAAATTCCCTATCTTCTTGTATATAATAAAAGCGATTTGTTGGCGAAGGGTACAGTGCCGCAATTAGAAGCAAATGCCTGTCTGGTCAGCGCTACAGAGCGAACCGGAATTGAGACGCTGAAAGAGCAGATTGGCAAGTTGGCCGCGACAGAAGACTCGAAACTGCGTATTGTGGGCGATTTGATTCATCCGGCTGATTTTGTGGTGCTGGTAACGCCGATAGACAAAGCAGCTCCGAAAGGCCGACTGATTTTGCCGCAGCAGCAGACAATCCGCGATATTTTAGAGGCCGACGCTGTAGCCATTGTGGTGAAAGAATTTGAACTGCGGGAAACATTGGAGCATTTGGGCAAAAAACCGGTTATGGTGATTACCGACAGTCAGGCTTTTGCCAAAGTATCGGCGGATACGCCGCTGGATATTCCGCTGACATCGTTCTCCATTTTGATGGCCCGTTATAAAGGACAACTGCAAGGCGCAGTGCTGGGCGCATCGGCCATTGAAAAGCTGCAGGACGGCGATACGGTGCTAATTTCGGAGGGCTGCACCCATCACCGGCAATGTGATGATATCGGCTCGGTAAAAATGCCGCGTTGGCTGAAAAATTATACCGGCAAGCAGCTGCAATTTGCTTTTACCTCCGGTACAGAATTCCCCGACGATTTATCGCCTTATCAGTTGATTATCCATTGCGGCGGTTGTATGCTCAACGAGCGGGAGATGAAGTACCGGCAAAAATGTGCTGCCGACCAGGATATTCCTTTCACCAATTATGGCATTGCCATTGCCTATATGCAGGGTATCTTAAAGAGAAGCATTGAAATATTCCCCCATTTAGTGGCGATGCTGGAAGGTTAGGAAAAGAGGCGAGCCATCATGCGAACAGAACAGGATGAATTGGGCAGTGCATTGCTGCCAGACCATGCGCTGTATGGATTGCAGACCGCCAGAGCGTTAGAAAATTTTGCGTTGGCATACAAGCCGGTGGACTTGCAGTTGGTGTACGCCATTGTGACAGTGAAAAAGGCGGCGGCGCAAACCTATCAGAGCTTAAATATAAAGCCGGAAACCTATGCCTCCATCGAGAAAGCCTGTAATCAGGTGCTAAGCGGGCAGCACGACGACCAATTTCAGGTAGACGCCCTGCAAGGCGGCGCTGGCACCACAACCCACATGAATGTGAATGAAGTGCTGGCGTCTCTGGCTGGAGCGGGCGTACATCCATTGGATGATGTGAATCGGGGCCAATCGACCAATGACGTCTATCCGACAGCGCTGCGGATTGCCGCTATTGCGTTATTGCGCAGTGTCAGCGAAGAATGCGCTAAACTGCAGCAGGCCTTGCAGCGCAAAGAATTGGAATTTGGCGATATTAACAAGTTGGGCCGCACTGAGTTGATGGACGCCGTGCCAATCACATTGGGCGAGGAATTTGGAGCCTATGCGCAAGCCATTGCCCGTGACCGCTGGCGCATTTATAAAATTGAAGAACGGCTACGTCAGGTCAATCTCGGCGGGACTGCGGTGGGGAAGGCCGATACGGCAGAACGGCGCTATCGATTTACCATCATAGAAAAACTGCGGGAATTGACAGGGATTGGACTGGCAGAGGCTGAATATCCCATGGATATTACGCAAAATAATGATGTTTTTGTGGAAGTATCGGGATTGCTGAAGGCGTTAGCGGTAAATTTGATGAAAATAGCCAACGATTTGCGGTTGATGAATTCGGGGCCAAAAGGCGGCTTGGGAGAATTGCGGCTGGCTGCGATGCAAAAAGGCAGTACCATCATGCCCGGCAAAATCAATCCGGTGATTCCGGAGATGACCATGCAGGTAGCTATGCGAGTCATTGCCAACGATACGGCCATTACCATGGCCGCCGCTCATGGCGAATTTGAACTGAATGCCTTTTTGCCGTTGATTGCGGACAGCTTATTAGAAAGCCTTTCTTTGTTGGAGCATGGTATCGGGCTGTTCCGTACCCGCTGCATTGAATTGGTACAAGCCAATCAGGCACAGTGCGCCTATTTGTTAGAGCAATCCTGCGCCTTTGCCACCGCTTATATTCCAACGCTGGGGTACGATGCTGTTGCAGCTATCATCCATGAATGCGGCGGCGACGCCGTATTGGTGCGGAGAAAACTGGAGCAGGCAGTACGGGAACATGAACAAGGGGAACAGAACGTATGACACAGCGGCATAAATAACTTGTATGGCCATATTGACGGAAGCTATGTGAAAAATCTATAAATTTGTTATATAATAAACAACAGAAGGATTTCAATTATCAAAATATTATAAAAGCAAATTTGAGATAATATCTAGGAGGTTATTTTCATGGCAGAAGAATTGTATGACTTAATTATTATCGGCGGTGGTCCTGCAGGTTTAAGTGCCGGGATTTATGGCGGTCGCGCCAGATTGAAAACATTGTTGCTGGAAAAAGGTTCTCTGGGCGGTCGTGCGTTTACGACCAGAGAAATTGTAAACTATCCTGGCTATAAAAGCTCTACCGGTCCGGATTTAACGGCTGCAATGGCAGAGCATGCCCAATCCTTTGGTGTAGAAGTAAAAAAGGAAGAAGTAAAATCTGTCGATTTTAGCGGCGATATAAAACTTGTAAAAACGAGAAAGCATGAATACCAGGCGAAAGCCGTTATCATTGCCACCGGTACAGAAGCAAGAGTGCTGGGCGTTCCTGGCGAACGGGAACTGACCGGTATGGGCGTCGCCTATTGTGCAACCTGCGATGCGGAATTCTTCCAAGACCAAGAAGTTGTAGTAGTGGGCAGCGGCGACCAGGCTATTGAAGAAGGTATGTATATCGCCAAATTTGCTTCAAAAATTACGGTGGTTGTATTGCATGACGAAGGTATTTTGGACTGCAACAAACAGGCTGCTGAAAAAGCATTTGCCCATCCAAAAATGCATTTTGTCTGGAATTCTGTATTGGATCAAATCGTCGGGGAAGATGAAGTAGAAGGCGTAAAAATTAAAAATCTGAAAACCGGCGAAATTACCGATTATCCATGCCAGGGCGTATTCTTCTTTGTAGGGATGGTGCCAGGCACTGAATGCGTGAAAGGGCAGATGGATTTAGACCAAAGAGGCTGGATTCATACCAACGACCGCATGGAAACCTCTGTAGACGGTGTATTTGCAGTAGGCGATGTGCGTGATAAATATCTGCGTCAGGTTTCTACCGCTATTGGCGACGGCGCTACCGCTGCAACAGCTGCAGAACGGTACATTGAAGAACAGGAAGACTTCAAGAAAAATGTAGTGGAATCTGAAAAGCCGGTACTGTTAGGCTTCTGGAGCCCAGAATTCGGCGATAGTTTGGATAAAATGGGGAAAGTGGATGAAGCCAACCGGGAAACTGGCGATAAATATAAATTTATCGAAGTGGACATTACCCGCAAAAAAGGTTTGGCTAAGAAATATAATGTAGCCGTGACCGCTGACAAAACCGCCTGTGTGGTAGAATTAAACAAAGGCGAATTGGTTCGTGAAATTTCACTGGATCAGGATTTAAGAGGTCAGTTTTAATTTTGTTAGTGCATAAACATTTCATAACACACAAACACGAGCAGGATGCGCTGTGGATTTTTCTACAGCGCGTTCTGTTTTTTGCTTTTGGTTGTGAATTGTTTTGTGGAAATATCTGTGTTATACTAACCCTATCATGCTTTTGTAAAAAGTGGGGAGATAATATGCGGTTGTCGCAATTAAATGGTTTGCTTCTAATTCAAAAATATGGTTCTATTTCTAAGGCTGCACAGGAATCTTTTTTGTCGCAGTCGGCGTTATCGGTTTCCATAAAAGAATTAGAAGAAGAATTGGGCCATGTTATTTTAATTCGCACCAAAAAAGGCGTAGCCTTCACCAATTATGGCCTTCAGGTGCTGGAGCATGCCAAACGGATTTTTGAAGAAGTGGAGCTGATCCGCAAGCTAGAGGAGGAACAGAGCGAGGTTCACGGCAATGTAGTGTTGGGCACCAGCTCTTATTATTGTAATATTCTGGCTACCAATTTATTTTTGGAGCTGAAAAAGCGGTTTCCCGGCATTCAGCTGCAAATTTATCAGGATAAAAATGTGAATGTCATCAGCGATGTTTTACTGGGAAATTTGGATTTGGGACTTCTGCAGATTGGGGTTTTGGATGGGCAATTTTATTACCCACAGGAATTTTTGAAAAGTAAGCTGGAGTTCCATCAGCTATTTATGCGGCCGATGAAGATTGCGGTTGGAGAAAATCATCCGCTGCGGGATAAACAGGGGTTATGTATGGTGGATTTGGCGTCGTACCGGTATGTTACCAATAAAAATTTGGACGAGGATCTGGTTTATCAGAAACTGAAGGAAAACGGATATGCCAATGAGGTTATTCAAGTCAATGATGTCATCACCCGTCCGGTGGTTAGCAGTATGAATGCTATGAACGTGGTGATGGACTTGGGCTTGCAGGCAGGCAATCAGCAATATCAAAAACAGCTATACCCATTGGATGTGCAGGACTTTCATGGCGCTTATGCAGTGGGATGGATTCACAAGTCCCATCCGTTAAGTCCGGCAGAACAGGAAATCCTTGAATTGTTGAAAGAGCAGACAGCCTGCTATCAAGAATAAGATATCATGGATAATAGAATAAGTATACAAAGAAAATCTCCGGTCTGAAATGGGCCGGAGATTTTTGCGTTATCGGCTGGATGAAGAAGAGTTATGAAAAATCCAGATATGCGAAAAAACGATAAGAGATATATAAACCACGTATTTTACAACAATTAGATTTGCTTATATAATAAAGGCAAAGATAAGCGTCATGGCCATGAGCTTTCTCTATACAGAACAAAAAATAAGGAGCTGATTCATATGCCGCCACTGGTAAATGAAGCGATATGCGTTGGATGTGGTATCTGTGTTGAGATTTGCCCATTAGACGTATTGAAAAAAGAAAATAATAAAGCTGTTGTAAAATATCCTGATGAGTGTTGGCATTGCCGTGCCTGCGTCATGGACTGTCCCCGTCAGGCCATCACCATTCGATATCCGTTGTCACACATGATGTTACATATGGACGCGCCAAATGTGCAAAGGGGGAACTAGTTATGGAATTGCATTTACGTCAAGAAGTTATAAAAACAGATTTTTTGGTAATCGGTGGTGGGATTAGCGGTTTGCAGGCAGGGATTACTGCAGCAAAAGCTGGTATGGATACCTTGATTTTGGAAAAAGCAAACACAAAACGGTCCGGAAACGGCTGCGGCGGTAATGATCATTTTTTGTGTTATATTCCTGAGTATCACGGTACGGATTTTGAAGAAATTATGAAAGAAGTTATGGATACGCTGGTTGGTTCTAATCAGGATGCTAATTTGTTCCGTATCATGCTGGAACGTTCTTATGACATGATTCAGAAATGGGAGTCCTATGGAATTCAAATGCGGCCTACTGGAACATGGAACTTTGAAGGCCATGCCATGCCAGGCCGCAGAAAATATCATCTGAAATATGACGGTGCCAATCAGAAGGCGTGCTTGACCCAGGAGGCCAAAAAAGCTGGCGCGCAAATTATGAATAAGGTTATTGTGAATGAAGTGCTGGTGAATGAAGAAGGCCGTTTTGTTGGAGCAATTGGTATCAATATCAGAGAAGATATCCCTGAAGTTGTAATTTTCCAGGCCAAAGCAGGATTGATTGCAGTGGGAGAGGCAATGCGTATGTATCCGGGCAATAATCCGGCCTATATTTTTAACACTTCCCACTGTCCAGCTAATACTGGCAGCGGTGCAGCAATGGCGTTACGCGCAGGCGCCCGTTTGGTTAATTTGGACTTGCCATCCCGTCATGCTGGTCCTAAATATTTTACCCGTTCGGGAAAAGGCACTTGGATTGGCGCTTTGACTGATATTCATGGGGAACTGATTGGCCCCTTTATTGAGGATATTCATGTGAGCAGAGAACTGCCCGACCCTACCGCAGATGTTTGGAAAGATTGCTTCGTAAAAATGATGGAATCGGGAAAAGGGCCTGTATATATGAATTGTACCGGTATCAGTGAAGCAGATCAGCAGCATATGCGGAAAGCCTTGGTTTCGGAAGGCTGTACCTCTATCAATGAATATTTGGATCAGTATCATATTGATTTGCGCAAAACGATGATTGAGTTCGGGCAATATGAACACATGTTCTATATGAATGGCATTGATATTGATCAGGATGCCATGAGCACGATTCCAGGGCTGTATGCCTCCGGTCAGTCGGTGGGCAATGTGCGCGGCGATATCACAGCGGCAGCCGTGTTTGGCGATTTGGCTGCAGAAAAAGCAGCAGCGTATATTCAGTCGGTGGCTGATTATGATGTTACTGGCTTGCCGGTCATTCAGGAAAAACTTCATTTATACCAGCATTTGATGCGGCCGGAGCCTGGCGCAAACTGGAAGGAAGCCAACACGACGTTGCAAAAAATTATGGAGGAATATGTGGGCACCAAGGTGCGCTCTGAAAGCTTATTGACAGCCGGTCGGAAATATATTTGTGATTTGCGTGGCTATGCTAAGGAAAAATTGCAGGCCGACAATTCCCATGAACTGATGCGCTGCCTGGAAGTATTGGATTTGCTGGATTTGGCTGAGGCCTGTGCAGTATCGGCGCTGGAGCGGCGGGAATCCCGTGGCGCTTATCACAAGCGGACCGATTATCCCTTTACCAATCCATTGCTGAACAATAAATTTCAAACAATTCGGTTGTCGGCGCAAGGCTTGACAACCGAATTCCGCGACCGAATTAAACGATAGGAGGGATTGTACATGAGTGCTGCAACATTATTTTTGATATCTCTGGTATTGTCGTTGGTGCTTGGTTTTAGTACTAAAGTAAACACTGGCTACTACGCGATGGCCTTTGCATTTCTGAATGGTGTATTTATTTACGATATGGCTGTGAAAAAAATTGCCACGACATGGCCAATTTATATGTTTTTGATGTTATTTATCGTTACACTGTTTTATGGTTTTGCGATTTCGAATGGAACACTGATAAAAACGGCAGAGAAAATTATTTATAAGAGCCGGAATTATGGTGTGCTACCCGTCAAGTAGACAATGAAAAAAATATAAAATTTTTGTGTTGCC
>CABUKW010000053.1 GCA_902492275.1 uncultured Peptococcaceae bacterium | reverse complement strand
CTTTGCAAACCAATGTAGAAAAAGAATTTGCTGGCAATACAACGCCAGAAACACGCAGTTTCATTGCCGATGCCTACGATGCAAAGAAGGCTGCTATCTCTATAGAGCGATATTTGCAGCATGCATCGCTGACATTAAAGCGGGAAGGGGAGGGCCCTTTTTCCTCTAATTTATTTACCCGTCTGGATGCAATCGAAGTGAATAAAGCCATTAGGCCCCAAACTATCCATTACAGCCAAGAAGAAGCCCAGCAGGAAGCTGCTCGCTGTATCCAGTGCCGTTGTACGGAATGCTTAGACGGTTGCGCATTTTTACGTCATTACAAACGTTATCCGAAACTGTATGCCCGTGAGGTATTCAATAACTCCACTATCGTGATGGGCATTCACGGCGCCAACAGCATGATTAACGCCTGCAGCCTATGTGGTCAATGTAAGGTGGTTTGTCCTAACGGCTTTGATATGGGAGAAATTTGCCGAGTAGCTCGGGAAGATATGGTAAATCGGGGCAAAATGCCGCCATCTACCCATGATTTTGCTTTGATGGATATGGCATTCAGCAATGGCGACGATTATTTTCTGGTTCGTCATCAACCCGGCACAACCGCAAGCCGTTACGCGCTGTTTCCTGGCTGTCAGATGGGAGCCTCTCTGCCCAATTTGGTAAAAGCTGTATATATGGATTTGAGCAATCGTTTAGATGGCGGTGTGGGACTGATTTTGGGCTGTTGTGGTGCTATCGCCGATTGGGCGGGCAATCAACCTCAGCTTCAACAGGAATTAGAGAAAATCCGCAGTGCCTGGCGTGAATTGGGAGAGCCTCAGATGATTACGCTTTGTCCGAGTTGTTATCGTACCTTTCAGGAGGCAGAAATTCCTGCTGTCAGTATCATAGAGATCTTACTGCAAGTGGGAATTCCTGCGCAGGCTACGCCGCACAGTGGTGTGTTGGCAGTGCATGATTCCTGCACCACTCGGTTTGACCGTGCCTTGCAGGACGGTGTGCGAGCTTTGGCAGAGCAGGTTGGTTACACGATTGAAGAACTGCCTTATGCACGGGAGAAAACCCATTGCTGCGGATATGGCGGTTTAACCAGTTATGCCAATCCGGAAATCGGCACAGAAATTGCAGTGCAATGTATTGGGCAGAGTTCCCGTGATTATCTTACCTATTGCGTGAACTGTCGGGACCAGTTTTTACAGCAGGGAAAACCGACATGGCACATTTTAGAGTTGCTTTATGGCGCAGGAGAAAGACCGGCAGCTGATCTCAGCATGCGGCGCATCAACCGGCGCCGTTTAAACTATGAAGTGCGGAAAGAATTATGGAAGGAAGATATTCTTATGCCTCAAGCAAAAATAACCTACCAAATAGCCGATGACGTGCGGCAGCAGATGCATGACCGTATGATTTTAGAAACCGATGTAGTCCAGGTATTAGAGCATGCCGATACCACGAAAGAAATGATTTATAATAAAACCAAGCAGATTTATTTCAGCAGTCTGCGAATCGGAAATGTTACCTTTTGGGTGGAATTTCGCAAGGAAGGCGAATTATATCAGGTGCTGCATACATACAGTCACCGAATGAGTTTTGAGGAGTGTGATGTAGATGGCGCAGTATTATGAATCCATTGACCCCAACGGAGAATTGATTTGTGAAAAATGCGGCGTGCCATTTGCAAAAATGGAAGTAACTTTGGCTTATATGGGCAATAGCTTTCCGGTAGAATTGCCGCGCTGTCCAATCTGTAAAATGGTGTATGTGCCGGAGGATTTAGCTTTGGGAAAAATTTTGCGGGTTGAAAAATCATTGGAGGATAAGTGATGGCCAGTTCATGTCTGCATCCCGGTGGTTTAGAGCTTACCGCCCAGTTGCTGCAGCCGGCCAATCTGCCCAAGGGCGCTGCAATTTTGGATGCCGGCTGCGGCGCTGGAGAAACTGTTTTCTGGCTGCAGCAGCAGGGCTATTTGGCTTACGGCATTGATAAAAATCCATCAATAAGTAATCGGTGGATTGCCAAAGGCGTTCTACAACAACTGCCTTATTCGGAGGGCAGTTTTGCCGCTATAATCAGTGAATGTACTGCCTTTATCTGCGGTGATACCAGAGAAATGCTGCGGCAATGTTGGCGCGTGTTGCAGCCTGGCGGCTGGCTTTTGTTGGCAGACGTTTATTTTACGGCAGAAAAACCGTTGCCCCATTTTACTGATAGCAGGCCTGTCACCATTCTGCAATGGCAACGATTGTTGCAGGAAACAGGTTTTACCGTGAAAGCGCAGAAAGACCTATCTGCGGCTTGGAAACCCTTTGTGATTGAACAATTATGGGCAGGCAGGACCTTAGAAGATTTATGGGGTGGATGTATGGCTGATGGACAGCGATTAGCAGAACAATATAAGCCCGGATATTTTTTGCTATGGGCGCAAAAGGAGTGTTGAGCAATGGAGGAACAACAGGATTTATGGACACGTATGCTGGATTGGACCAGCCAAGGTTATGCCTGCAGCCAGATTTTACTCATGCTGGGGATGGAACTGGATGGTTCGGAAAATAGCGGCGTCGTGCGTACTATGGCGGCGTTGAACGAAGGCATGTGCGGTTCGGGCCGTTTATGTGGCTGTTTAACTGGTGGGAGCTGTTTATTGGCCTATTTTGCCGGAAAAGGTTTAGAACCGGAGGAAGCAGAGCATCCTGCTTTCCGCAAGATGGTCGCCGAATTTTCCAGTTGGTTTGAAGAAACCTGGGGGCAGCAGTTTGGCGGCGTTAATTGTGACGATTTATTAGAAGATAATATGGCAAACCGTATGCTGCGTTGTCCAGAAATTATTCAGTCCTCTTTTGAAAAGTGCATGACCTTATTGGAGGAACAGGAATGTCTGTCATAAAAGCGACCGGTTTGGTTGTGGCGGCCGGTTTATCCTCCCGCATGGGTGCGTTTAAGCCGCTGTTAGATTTGGCTGGTAAGCCACTTATCTGCCGTACCGTGGAAAGCTTGCTGCAGGGCGGCGCAGAACAGGTTGTGGTGGTGACAGGCCGTAATCAGCAAGCTATAACGCAGGCACTGGAAAATTATCCAGAAGTGCAAACTGTATATAACCGGCTGTATGAACGAACTGCCATGTATGACTCTATCAAATTAGGACTGCAACAACTGCCGGTTTGTGATGTAGCACTGTTTTTGCCGGCCGATGTACCCAGTATTCGTCCAGAAACGATTGGCTTGCTGCTGCACAGGTGGGAACAGACACGACCTGACGTGTTGCTGCCGGTTTATCAAAACGCCTGTTGGCATCCGCCGCTGATTGCAGGCAATCAGTTGGCGCAATTATTGCAGTATCATGGTGATGGCGGCTTGAAAGCCGCTCTGGAAGCTCTGTGCGAAAATATCGAAACAGAAATCGTACCCGATGTTGGCTGTACGCTGGATGCGGATTATCAAAAAGATTATGCATATATTTGCCGTTATTGGCCACGGCGTTACCGGCCGGATTGGACGCATTGTCAAAGTTTTTATCAACTGGCCGCAACACCGGAACCGGTGCAGCAGCATTGCCGGGCTGTAGCGGAGAAGGCGCTGGAATTGGGAGAGCTGTTACAGCAAAAAGGCGTCTTGCTGCAGCTTGATTTACTGGAAAGTGCCGCCCTTTTACATGACGTCTGCCGCACGAAGAAAGGGCATGCAGCGGCGGGAGCTGCATTTCTGCGGTATTATGGTCTGGATCAGGTGGCACAGCTAGTAGAAGTACACATGGATTGGCCGCAAAATCAGCCGGTGGCATTGAACGAAGCCGCCGTCCTTTATCTGGCCGATAAACTGGTAAGCGGCGTTGGGCAAGTCCCATTGGCGGATCGGTTTGCGGAAAAACGGAAAAAATATGCGGCACAGCAGGAAATTGTAACGAAAATTGTGCAACGGGAACAGACTGCGTTGGAGATGATCCAACTGTTGAAACAGCAGGGCATAACAGTAGAATAAAAAAGTGCAGAAAATGCAGATTTCTTTCCGCAATAAACATCAATTTGCCTGCCTTTCTTTTTTGCCGGTGCAGAATGCAAAAGAGCGTCCTGCTTATTTCCTGTTGCATTTATCGTTGTAACTTTTGGATTGAATGATTGTGTAGCGTTGCCGCGCATTGATGTCGCTACCGAGCCTTATCCCAACCGTTGGACCCATCCTGTGTTCATTTTCAGCATAGAGGAAATTGATGAGGAATTGTTGGCGTGGAGTCTTCTTGCACGTAGTAAGCGCTAAATCAAAAAATAAAAAAACTATGAGGTGATACTATGCAGCAAAAACAACTTATTGGGGCAACAGAAAGCGTTTGCCCTGTGTGTTTGCGAAAGCTGCCAGCGCAAAAAGTGGCTGCGGCCGATGGCATTTACATGGAAAAATCTTGTCCGGAACACGGTGCTTTTCGGGTGCTATTGTGGAGAGGAACTGTGGAAGACTACAAAAACTGGGAACGGCAAAAACAGGATCCAGCGCAACATGCGTGCCAGACCCATGTAGATAAGGGCTGTCCTTATGATTGCGGTTTGTGTGAAGACCATTTACAGCAGGTATGTTGTGTATTGCTGGAAGTAACGCAGCGCTGCAATTTACATTGTCCGGTGTGTTTTGCCTCGGCAGGCGGCCCTTCTGCCGATCCGGATTTGGCAGAAATCGGCGCATGGTATGATGCATTGATGGAAGCAGGCGGCCCTTTCAACATCCAATTATCGGGTGGCGAGCCAACCATGCGGGATGATTTGGCGGATATTATCCGTTTAGGACGGAAAAAGGGATTTACATATTTTCAACTTAACACCAACGGTTTGCGTTTGGCCGATGATTATGCCTATTTAGAAGCATTGGTAAAAGCTGGCCTGAACAATGTATTTTTACAGTTCGACGGGTTGACAGAAGCGCCTTATCAAGTGCTGCGCGGAAAACCCCTGTTAGAAAAAAAGTTGGCCGCAATTGAAAATTGTCAGAAAGCCAAAGTAGGCTTGACTCTGGTGCCCACCATTGCACCGGGGATAAACGATAGACAAATTGGAGACATTTTGCAATTTGCACTGCAAAAGCTGCCGGCTATTCGCGGCGTGCATTTTCAACCGGTCAGTTATTTCGGCCGTTGTGGATTGGAACAAACGGAGCAACGCATTACCATCCCTGATATGCTGCGTTATATGGAAGAACAGACCAACGGCCTGATAAAAAGGGAAGACTTTTTAGGCGGCGGTGCTGAAAATTCTTATTGCTCTTTTCACGGAAACTTTATGTCGATGCCCGATGGTACAATCAAAGCGATAAAAAGTGAGAACACCGGTTGTTGCTGTACTTCTTCCAAACAATCCCGGGAATTTGTAGCGAAAAGATGGTCTGTAGCGCCGGTACTGGCGGCTGAAACAAGCGCCTGCTGCTGCGGAGAAACAGCAACTGGTTGTTGCAGTCAGCCGGAACGTTCTCTGTTTGATGTGTTTTTGGAACGAATGGAAAATTATACGTTAGCCGTATCGGGCATGCTGTTTCAGGATGCTTGGAACTTCGATTTGGAACGGGTGCGCTCCTGTTATCTCTGCGAGTTCAGTCCACAGAAAAAAATTGTGCCATTCTGTGCTTATAATCTAAGCAGCGTCAGCGGCGAAACCCTGTACAGGGGGAAAGTATAAATGTCCCGTTTAGACGCCTATTTGGCCGAAAAACTGCAAATAAAACCAGAACAACTAAGCAGACAGGCCATCGAAGTTTGGCAACTAAAAGCCATGAATGACTTACTTACGTGGTGCAAACAGCACAGCAGCTATTATGCTTCCTATCCAGACAGGCTGCAAACATTGGAAGACATGACAGCGCTGCCTTTTTTGACCGGACAAACACTGGCGGAGCAGGGACATCAGTTGCTCTGTGTTTCGCAAAGTGCAGTCAACCGTGTGGTGACCATGCAGACATCAGGGACCAGCGGTCTCAGCAAGCGTCTTTACTTTTCGGCGGCCGACCAACAACTGACGGTGGATTTTTTTGCCTGTGGCCTATCTGAATTGCATGAACCAGGAGATTGCTGCATGATTTTAATGCCGGGCAATCATCCTGGTGGTATGAGCCATTTGATTCAACAGGCATTACGAAAATTAGAAGTAGAACCTGTTGCCTGTGCGCCTGACAGTGTCTTTGCGCAAATGGCCGCCCTATTGGAACAGCATAAAGTGAATACGATAGTCGGCAGTCCTGTGCAGATTTTATCGTTGGGCCGTTATCTACAGCATTATCACTTACCCCATGCCATCAAAGCAGTGCTGGTCAGCAGCGATTATCTGCCGGAAACGGTACGAAAGGCGCTGGAAGCAACACTGCATTGCACTGTGTATGATCATTATGGCATTACAGAAGCCGGCTTGGGCTTTGCAATTGAATGTGAGATGCATCAGGGGCTGCATATTCGAGAAAACGATTTGCTGGTGGAAATTATCGATTGTCAAACCAATTTACCTGTGGCCGACGGTCAGTGGGGAGAATTAGTTTTTACTACCTTAACCAGACGGGCAATGCCGCTGATTCGTTATCGTACCGGTGATAAAGCCCGTCTGTTAGCTGCGCCTTGTCCCTGTGGTTCAGTGGTAAAACGGATGGACAAAATTCCCGGACGCATTGTCCAATTGCAAGACCCCTATTCTATGCCTTTGCTAGATGAATTGTTGTTTCAGTTGCCGCAGGTAGTCGATTACCAGGCTCACTATCATACGTCCCAGCAGTGTTTAACGCTACAGCTTTTATTGACGTCGCCGCTGCAAACAGTGGAACCGATTTTACAAAAGCTGTTGCGGCCTGTATTGCATAAAACGCATCAGTTGCAGTTGGAAGCTGTGCGATTGGATGCAGCACAAATACCGCTTGCCAAAAGCCTTTATACAGGGAAGCGAAAAATTTTGGAGGCGGTTACAGAATGATACAACATCCGTCAGAAAAGATTTTTTACCTAGTGCGCCATGGACAGGTTGCTTTCCCCGACCAGCAGCGCCGTTATTTGGGCCGTACAGACTTGCCGCTATCACAGCGCGGTTTGGCACAGGCAGATTGGCTGCGGCAATATTTTCAGCCCTTTATTTCCCAAAAACGGCTTACTGCCGTTTATCACAGTCCTTTGCAGCGCTGCAGCAAAACGGCAGAGGTGCTTGCCCAAAAACAGATCCCCTGCTTGGTCGTAACTGCTTTGCAGGAAATTGCCATGGGGCAGTGGGAACTGTTGTCCATGGAGCAGATAAAACAGCAGCAGCCAGCGTTGTATGAACAGCGAGGACAGTGTTTCGCTTCCTTTTGTCCGCCAGGCGGGGAGAGTTTTTTGCAGTGTCAGCAGCGCAGTGTGTTGGCTTTGCAGCAAATTGCGGACAGTCAACTGGAAGGAACAGCCTGTGTACTTGTCACCCATGCCGGTGTGATACGCTGTCTGTTAAGTTGGGCTGCACAACAACCGCTGCAGCAAATGTTTTCCTTTCAGGTGCCATACGGCAGCATCACAGCACTTATTTTGCAAGGGGCGGAGTGGCGTATCGGGCCGCAAACAACAAACTAGATAAAAAATGAAGCATGAGAACATTTTATTCTCATGCTTCATTTTTTATCTGCATTTTTAATTTTATTTGCTGTTAGATAACATTTTATCATTTTAGAAAAAATACTGCAAACACAATAGAAGTATGTTATACTAATTTTATAAAATAATTGCAACGTAGCAAGAGAGGGGAGGATGTACTATGGAAAAACGGAGAAAAAATTATTTATTTTTATTATCAACTTTGTTGCTGCTGTTTGCTTGCCTATGCTGCAGTGGATGTGATGATAAAAGCAACACAGAAAACGAGGCCGCCACGCCAAGTATATCGACAGCAGATGACACGGTTTACATTGTTTCTACTTTTGACTGGGATGAGAACGCTTCTGGGGTTATCACTGCTGATGGGAAGCTGGTGCTGCCTTTTAGCAGTAAACAAATAGAAATTATTTCCGATGACAAAACGAAAACGCAGCTTTGGCTGCAAACCAAACGCCTTTTGCTGGTTGATGAAACACGTACAGAGGAGGAATTGCTGGAAGATTATTATAACGGCTTATATACAGATAATCACTGGAACTATTTTCACTATCAGTATCAACTTTATGATTTGGATGGAAATTTGCTGCAGGAGTCGGAACAGAGAGCGGTAAAAACAGTATATGGCGATTTGATTTTATATACCGATGGAAAGCTGGAGAGCCGGCAAACCGGCACTGTTTATTTTGACGAGGTGTACGACTTTTATCATGCAGACAGTTATTTTGTCATGAATTGCAGCGATGGAACACGGTTGCGCATTACCGATGAAAATTTGCAGGTATTGCAGGAATTGACTGGTAATGGTCAAGTGGAAGGCTCTTATATTTTGTTGTGGCGGGATGGTTACGTCGGCCTTTTTTCTTTAGACGGACAGGAAATTTTGCCTTGCCAGTATGATTCTATTCAAATCTTTGAGAATCGCCCTTGGTGTCTTGTCACCAAATATGAAGACAGCAGCTCCGTCATAGATTTAACAGATAACAGCCTGCGTTATACTGTTGATGCGAAAGACGGTGCGCTTTATTATGCTGATGACGAACTGGTTTTGGTACGCGATGAACAAGACAGAACCTGTCAGATGTATAATTATGCTGGCGCAGCGTTAAGTGAAGTTTATGATACTATCTACGGCGCCTTAGAGTCCGGACTGCCTGCAGGGGAACAGGAGCCTTTCTTTATTGCCCGTACCTCAGATGGCAAGCAGCTCTTACTGAACCGGCAGGGAAAGGCCGTTTATGAAGGCGCGACAAATCAGTGGCTTTCTCTGGTAAGTGCTGACCGGCTTGTGGTGAATGACTATGAAACGGCAAGCTTACAGGATTTACAGGGCAATGTAAAAAAAACAAAAACCTACGAAGGTATTTACACAAACTATGCTGTTTCAGGCAGTGATGGCATTGCGCAGAGAGTGCCGTTGGTTACAGGATATTATACTTATGGTAATATGCAGCTGTACGATTTGCTGGATTTAGACGGCAATATTTTGATAGAGCAGGCCAAAAATATTCGCGCGTTAGCTCCAAATCGTTTTTGGGTGAAAAAAGGATTTTCCTGTGGATTGATGGATGAAACCGGTCGTTGGCTTTATCAGCAATCGTTATTTGATTCGGCAGTAGATGAATAATATAGCGCCTAAAGGAGGGTTTTTCATGAAACAGAAACAAATCATAGTAGTGATTGCAATGGTGCTATTGCTGGGCTTTTTGTACAGTGGCTGCAGCAATCAGCAGCAAGCGGCAAATCAACAGAGCCAACAATCGCAGACGGAACAGGTTTCTCTGCAGTTAGCGGTAGAAGATTATCCGGTGATGGATGGTTCCACCGCCAATTTGCCCATGATGGCAGAAGTCATGTCGGAGGTATGCGGCATTTCGTTAGAAGAGGCCGAAAATTTAACCGGCTGCAGTAAAACATCTAATGCATGGTATAACATCACCAATGGTATGGCCGATATTTTGCTGGTCTATGAGGCGGCAGAGGAAACCAAAGCGGGGGTGGAGACTTCCGGGGTGGAGTTGGAAATTACGCCGTTGGGCAGAGATGCTTTGGTGTTTATCAATAACGAAAAAAATCCAGTAAACAATTTGAGCCAACAGCAACTTGTCGATATTTATACCGGGCGTATCACCAACTGGAAAGAGGTCGGCGGAGAAGATCAGGATATCATTGCCTACCAGCGGAAAGAGACCAGCGGCAGTCAGTCTCTTTTTCTAAAATTGTTGATGCAGGGGCAGCAGCCTATGGAAGCGCCGCAGGAATTGAAACCTTCAGCTATGGATATGCTCATTGACGAGCTAGCACGATATAACAATGAAGGCAATGCGCTGGGTTATTCGGTATTCTACTATGCCAGTTATATGTATCAACAGCCCGGTTTGAAAATGCTTGCTGTAGATGGTGTGATGCCCAGCGATACAACCATCGCTGACGGCAGCTATCCGTTGTTAAATGAATATTACGTGGTCATTCGTGCCAATGAGCCCTCTGACAGTCCAGCCCGTCAACTGCGGGATTGGCTGCTGAGCGAAGAAGGGAAGGCTGCCATTGAAAAAGCTGGATATATTCCTGTGCAGTAACGAACGAGTTCATAGGGAAAATCGATTGACAATGGAATACTTTTCAAAATGTTTCACGTGAAACATTTTGAAAACGCAGACATCTTGCCTTAATAAAAATACAAGGTATGTCAGAGCATTAAAAGCAGAGCCATGAATGATTTTATATTCATTCATGGCTCCGTTACCTTGTGCTGGAATTCTATTTTAACTGATTTAACTGATGGTAATTACTTATGCATTGCGTTCTGCAATGATTTTTTCAGCAATTTTTGCTGGAACCTCTTCATAATGATCCAATTTCATGGTAAATTTTCCGCGTCCCTGTGTCATTGCTTTTAAATCGATGACATATTTTTGTACTTCCGACATCGGCGCTTGTGCCTGAATAATTTGCAGCTTATGGTCTGGCGTTGGTTCCATCCCTAAAATACGGCCCCGTTTACTGTTCAAGTCCCCCATAATATCGCCCATGTAAGCATCAGGAACGGTGATGCGCATATCCATAATGGGCTCCAGCAGAACAGGAGACGCTTGTTCCGCACCTTTTTTGAAACCGGTAGAAGCGGCAATTTTGAAGGCCATTTCGTTGGAATCTACAGGGTGATAGGAACCGTCATACAAAGTAACTTTGATGTTGCCTAACGGATAGCCAGCTAAAATGCCCTGACTCATAGCTTCCCGTACACCTTTTTCGACAGCAGGAAAATAGTTTTTAGGTACAGCGCCGCCGAATACTTCTTCGGCAAAGAGAAAATCGTCATCGGCATACGGTTCAATCCGCAACCAAACATCACCGTACTGACCAGCGCCACCCGATTGTTTTTTATGTTTGCCTTGCACTTCCACTTTCTTTTTAATGGTTTCCCGGTAAGGAATTTGGGCTGGTTTTAACACCACATCTACCCCAAATTTATTTTTAAACCGCTCGGCCACAACTTCCAAATGGGTTTCCCCAATACCGGACAGTAGGGTTTCGTGGGTTTCTGCATTTTTTTCCAGAGCCAACGTCGGATCTTCTTCCAATAGACGGCTTAACGCATTGCTCATTTTATCGTCATCGTCTCTGGATTTTGGCGACAGGGCAAAGGTCAGGTTTGGCGCTGGGAATTTAATCGGCGCCAATTCGGGTACAGAAACACCTTTTACCGTCAATGTATTGCTGGTCTGCGTATTTTGTAATTTTGCAATGGCGACAATATCGCCGGCATAAACAGTCGTAACTGTAGATTGCTGCTTGCCGCAGGGGATGATAAAGCCGTTCACTTTTTCTTCAGCTTCATTGTTGACATTGTAAATGCCGTCGCCAGCGTTGAATTGACCGTCAATTACTTTTAAAAAGCTCAGTTTGCCCACAAAGGGATCGGCCAGCGTTTTATAAACAATGGCACTGGCTGGCGCTGCAGCGTTCACCGTTGGGATTGGCAACAGGTCAACGCATAAATCCATTAATGTTGTAACCCCCATATTTTTGGCCACCGAACCGCCTACCACAGGAAAGATTTCACCATGGGCGATACCCATACGCAAAGCGGAACGAATTTCGTTGTTGGTTGGTGTCTCACCTTCCAGATATTTAAGCAGCAGTTCATCACAGGATTCAGCTGCTACTTCAATTAAATAGGTGCGCTGTGCTTCGTAATCGTCCAAATATTCATCGGGAATGGGAATTTCGACAGTGCCGCCATTTTCAAAGCGATAGGCCTTTTCATTGAGCAAATCAATCATGCCAGTAAAAGAAGCCTCTTTGCCCATCGGTAATTGCAGTGGTACGATACCGGTCCCATATTTTTCCCGCAATTGTTCTACTACAGTTTCAAAACAGGAGTTTTCCCGCTCCAATTTGTTGATAAAAATCATGCGCGGCAATTTATTGTTGGCTGCGATATCCCAAATTACTTCCGTTTGCACTTCAATGCCGGCTACGCCACAAACGACCATCAGCATATTATCAACAGCTCTGGTTGTAGAAATAACTTCCCCGATAAAATCTGCATAACCCGGCGTATCAATCATATTAAGTTTGGTGCCTTTCCATTCCACCGGTGCCAGAGAAGCAGAAATGGTAACCTGCCGTTTGATTTCTTCCGGCAAATAATCGGTCACAGTAGTGCCGTCTTCTACTTTGCCCAGACGGGTTGTAAAGCCGCTGTTATACAGCATCGTTTCCAGTAATGATGTTTTGCCGGAGCCGCTGTGTCCGGCGATGCCAATATTGCGAATATCTCCTGTTTGATATACTTGCATAATGTCCACCCCTTATAGTAAATAAAATTAACTTATTATTTAATTAGACAAAAAGCGATAAAATCCTTTTATTTTTTTCATATATTTTAAACATTTTTTAAATTTTCTTTGCAGTTAGCGCTAACAAAAGGTTTATTGGAGAAATAGGCCTTTGGCTATATCAGAAAGTTATCTATCTATAGTTTATTTGAATTTCTTGGGAATTTTTATATAAAACATAATTGATGAAAGAATTCATTCTATCCAATATACTGTAATCTTTATAAGAGAAAAGGCTGATGTGCATTTGTGGAAATGATATGCTATGATAAAAACGTGAAAGAGCTTACATGATACAATATGAAATCGTTTTTATGGAGGTGCTGTCAGCATGTTTAAGCCTGATTATCGTGAAACAAAATGCCCTATCTGCGGCGGTCAATTGGAACGGAAACAATTTATGGGATTCGGTATCACTGCCGGATATAACGCGTCTTGCCCCCATTGTGGAAAATATAATGATATCTGGGCCTGTGGAATTCGAGAAGTAGACTGCGGAAACTGGCACAGCCAATCCTTTTTATCCAGCTATGGAACACCGACCGCCGAGGAAGTCGCTTTGGAAAAGAAAAATCTGCGCAAATTAAATCGCTTGATTTTACTGGAAAGATTAAAATATTTTTTTCAGCGCAAAGAGAACGTAAAACAAAAAGCAGTCACAGCAAAACACAATAACTTAGTGACTCGCTGAAAGCGTATATTTATGGCAACTGTCAATGCTAAATTCATAAAGAAAAAGACTTGAGGCAAATCGCTTTGATGTGACCTCAAAAAATTGGACTATATTAGCGAGGTAGTTTTGACTGCCTCGCTATATTTCTGCAGCCAAGAGACTGGGGCTGTATTGTACAGGACTCATCCTCCCAGTATCTCTTTTATTATAATACTTTATATATGTTTCTATTTCCGACTTGAGTTCTTCGTAGCTATAATCAACAAGCAAGTTCTGTTTTGAAAAAAGCCCATGTATTTGACAGGCAGCAATGCCATACAAATACATGGGCTCTTATTTTTCTACACTATTCTTCTGTTCGAATCAGGTTGCTTACATAGGGACGTTGACCAGAAAGCACTTCATCATAGAAATTCTGCTTCCAGTCAATGTAGGAAACGCTATCCTCCAGTTCCCGAATCGAAACCCGCAAAGCCTCCTGCTTCCTGGCCAGCATTTCTTTTCTCTGTAGAATGGTGGACTCTCCTTGCAGGCACAGTTCCAGATACTCTTTCATTTCCTGAATACTCATACCGCATTTTTTTAGACACACAAGATCCTTAATCCATTTTAGATCTTTCTCATTAAAAATACGGCGGTTGTTGCTGTCTCGCTTCACATTGGGGATCAAACCTTCATTACAGTAGTATTTAAGTGTCTGATAGGTCATATTTGTTTCTTTACAAACCTGCATCATCGTATATAACATAATGTTCTCCTATTTACAAAAATTTTTCAAAAATACTGGCAAAAGCTCTTGACCGGTTGTTACAACCGGAAATTATAATCAATAGTGTTAATCGGATGTTCTAACCGGATTGTATCACTACTTCAGCGAGAAAGCAAGAAAAAGACAGGAAGGAGATATACTATGGTATTTTATTTTACTGGCACAGGCAACAGTCTTTATATTGCCAGACAAATTGAAAATGACCCCGTCAGTATTCCGCAGGTCATACATAATGAAAATCAGGCGTTTTCTGCAGACAGCATTGGTATCGTTGCGCCTGTCTATGGACATGAAGTACCGCAAATGGTCAAAGATTTCATGGAGAAGGCCATTTTCCATACAAACTATTTTTATATGATTCTGACCTATGGGAACCGACATGGCGGAGCTGCAGAACTAGCAAAGAAACTCTGCGATGACTGTGGTATTGCGGTCAATTACATTAATGTTATTATGATGGTAGATAACTGGCTACCGAGCTTTGACATGAACGAACAGTTGAAAATGAATAAGAGAATTGATGAGAGAATGGCTGTAATTCTGGCAGATCTGAATGGTAAAATGGACATGATCCCTGATGTAACAGATGCAGATCGCGCCGCGCATCAGCAGTTTCTTGCTGCCATGAGTCACATGCCGCCTGATGCATGGCAGCATCTTCTGCGTGTCTCGGATACCTGCATTGGCTGTGGCATCTGTGAAAAGGTGTGTCCTTCTGCATCTATTCATGTCATGAATGGAAAGGCTGTGCATACTCCAGGTCATTGTCAGACTTGCCTGGCCTGTGTTCACGCCTGTCCGCAAAAAGCCATCGGGCTGACAATCCCGGAAAAGAATCCGAATGCCCGTTATCGAAATGAACATGTTTCCTTACAGGAAATCATACATGCAAACAATCAAATCAGGAGGTACTGATAGGAACCATGAAGCCCAAAAAGAACATCCAGATTATTTAAGGGCGTAAGTGGCAGCTTGAGAGATACCGATCCTGAATGGGTTGATATTGTGGCAGACTGCTCTCCAAGTGAAGTCGTGAGCGCAAACAAGCTGACGGAAAAGGAACTGATACTTTGTATTCTTCCAGCTCTGCTCGGCTGCCAAGAAATGGGTGCGTTTCAGAATATGCTTCACGCAGCATTGCATATCGGTGTCGATCCCATTGCGATCAGGGAGATAATCTATCAAGCCACAGCCTATCTCGGTATCGGGCGTACTTATGACTTTCTGATCACAGCAAACGAAATTATGGAACAGCATGGCGTGAAATTGCCTCTGGCCCCTACTGTTGGTAATGATAAAGAAAAGCTGTGCAGTGTTGTCGAGCAACGTATGCCCTATATTGGTTATCCCCGTGCTTTAGAGGCTATGAATATGATTGATGAAGTGGCTGGCAAAATGGAACGCCAGCAAACAAAAGGAGGTTATTGTTATGAACGATTTTACCTATGTTTATCCCATACAGGTCTATTTTGGTAAAGGCGCAGCACAGAGAGCCTTGCCCACAGAACTGGGCCGGTTTGGAAAAACCGTAATGCTGGCCTATGGCGGCGGCTCTATCAGAAAAAACGGTGTCTACGAGGAAATGAAAACGCTGCTCCAGAAAGCCGGAAAAGAAATCATAGAATTTTCCGGCATTATGCCCAATCCCACCTATGCCAAGGTGCAGGAGGGTGCAACTCTCGCTCGTGAACGGGGCGTGGATTTTATTTTAGCCGTGGGCGGCGGAAGCGTTATTGACTGCTGCAAAGTAATCTCCGCCCAGGCAAAGCTTACAGAGGATATTTGGGATATGGAATATGTATCCCACAAATTTCCCACAGAAGGGCTTCCTATGGGCGCAGTAGTCACTGCTTCCGGCACCGGCGCCGAAATGAACGCCGGCGCAGTCATTACCCACGAGGAAAAACTGTGGAAAGGTCCGATCTTCGGCACTGCGGCCTCCTTCGCCGTTCTGGACCCTGCCTATACGATGTCAGTGCCGTTCGTGCAGGTACTTTCCGGTGCCTTTGACAACTTTCCTTGCAGAGAATGATTTCGCGGGCAAGACAATCATTCCCTTCTGCACCAGCGCCAGCGATGATATTGGGAACAGCCTCCATATTTTCGGTGAGCTTTGCCCGGATGCTGAGATTGCAGAGGGTTTTACGGCAAATGATCTGAATGATATTGAACCTTGGATTCAGAGCCTTGGCTTTATGGAATAAAGGAGAAAATCTATGTAAAAAAAACCTTAGTGTCGGCCTCCGTCTCCTTATGATTTGTTCCCTGGTGGCTTGTGGAGCAGCCGAGCAGCAGGATACAGAGACGTTCGATGTATCTGAAAATAGCAGCTATGAGAGCGTGGAGGGTACTCAAATCAAAATGATTACCGAAAATACAGAAGTGGTCATTACATTAAATGGTTCGAGGGCTGCTACCGATCTGGTGGCAATGCTGCCGCTGGAACTAACGCTGATCGAGAGGAACAGTACGATTGGAATTCGTGAATGAGGAAGGAGAGCAGACTGAAAATGAGTAAAAATGTATTGATTGTTTCGTTTAACCCTCGTAAAGGCGACAATTCAGACACACTCTGCGATTAGTTTATGAAAGGCGGTTATATAGAATGTCTGATGGGTGCAGAGAAAATGGGCCATCTATGGAGCTGGGGCTTGGCAATTCGACAATATCCAAAGCAACCCTGTTATGCAGGAAGCCTACCAGATGGGGAAAGGCATCTGTTGATATAGATTACTATAAAAAGTAAAGGAGCAAAATACATGAAAAAAATAACGATCTTACTTCTTTCTGCTCTGCTGGTTCTTTCTCTGGCTGCTTGCGGCAATCGCAATCAAAACACTGTGGAGGATACCCCGGCAGAAATGGAAAGTATGGTTCCGGCAACAGAACCCGCTGGCAGCAGCTCTGAAAGCACAGCGGAAGCAGGCAGCGGCAATATTCTGATTGCATATTTCTCCGTCATGGAAACGGACGGTGCGGATACAGTATAGCCGGTGCGAGCCGCGTGGCAGTGAATGGAGAAGTTTTGGGAAACAACGAATACATTGCCCAGATTATTCAGCGTGAAACAGGCGGCGATTTGTTTGCCATCGAAACGGTGCAGGAATATCCTACAACGCACAATCCGCTTTTGGAATTTGCCTACAATGAGAAAGCTGACAATGCCAGACCGGAACTTGCAACACAGATTGAAAACCTCGACAACTATGATGTGATTTTTTTGGGCTATTCGAACTGGAATGCCGACCTGCCGATGCCGCTCTATACCTTCCTTGAAGAATATGATTTCAGCGGCAAGACCTTAATTCCGTTTACCACCCACGGTGGCAGCGGCTTTTCCAGAACCGTTCAGACAATTTCTGATTTACAGCCGGGCGCAGTTGTAATCTCTGATGGACTTTCTATCTCTCGAAACAGCGTCG
>CABUKW010000052.1 GCA_902492275.1 uncultured Peptococcaceae bacterium | reverse complement strand
AATTATTCATGGATTTCCATGTCACAGGGGATAGGCCTGTTGAAACAGAGATTGACGAATATATCACATTTTTTAATGAACAGCGGCCAGCCTATGCCTTGAATTATCTGACTCCAAAACAATATCGAGTATTTTATGACAGTTTGCGAATGAAATGTCATTGGAAGTCACATATAAGCCGTGTGCGAAACGGTACGCCATACTCCTAAGAATCAGGCGGCACGCTGCGACATCCAGCAGCACACGGTTCCAATCCAAATTTGACCTGTTGAGTAATAGGAATCTTAAGAAACTCCTCAACTTTTAGTTAGTGTTGGGCTTTGCCCTAAAACTGCATATTGTCAGTCCAATTTTATAGGCCTGTGGCCCTTATGGCGTCCTGTCGTCACGAAATATTTGATTGATGAAATGAGCGATGCGTGGTATAATAATTCAATATGGTCGGTCTACGAGGTGACCTATGAAAAACAAACAGCTCCCTTTTCAAATTACGAATGCGATTATTGACCATGTAGCAGAAATTGCCGAGTTGGTAGGAAAGCTCTCGCTTTCTAGTCGCCTTTCCGGCAACCCTACGTTGCGTCGCACCAATCGAATTCGTACCATCTATGGTTCCCTTGCCATCGAGCAAAACACCCTAAGTCTGGAGCAGGTAACAGGAGTCCTCAATGGCAAGCATGTTCTGGCACCACCCAAAGATATTGCGAAGGTCAAGAATGCCTATGAAATTTACGAGCGATTGGATGAACTTGATCCTTATTCCGTGGACGAACTGCTCACCGCTCATGGTATCATGACCCGTGGGCTGGTGGAGGAATCTGGTGTATTTCGTTCCTGCCCGGTGGGTGTGGTAGATCAGGCAGGGCATGTCCTTCATTTTGGAACGTTGCCCCAGTATGTACCTGGTTTAGTGGAAGAACTGCTGGATTGGACTAGGAACAGTGATTTGCATATGCTTATCCGCAGTTGTGTATTCCACTATGAATTGGAACTGATCCATCCCTTTGCTGATGGAAATGGTCGGGTCGGCTGCCTGTGGCATATGCTGCTGCTTTCCAAATGGAATCCTGCCTTTGCGTAGCTCCCGGTTGAATCCATCATCCATGACCGCCAGCAGGAATACTATAACGCCATCAACACCAGCAACGACGCAGGAGAATCCACGGTATTTATTGAGTTTATGCTATCAGCCGTCAAAACATCGTTCATCGAAGCAATCGGCACGAGTGATGGAATGAGCGATGTATCAATGGACAAGACTACGTTCCGCTGGAGCAAGATTGAGGCATATTTGAAAACTTACGACTTTATCATGAATGCCGATGTCCGGGCACTTTGTGATGTGTCAACAGCCACAGCAAACCGGATTCTTGCTGGATTTGTGGAAGACGGGAAACTGGTCAAATGCCGCGTGGCGGGCATTGGGCGTATGTATTGAGTTAATAATTTGAAATATATTACATTAGGGATGATTTTCCATGGAGATTATTAGGTGGCTCCATATTTCCGATTTGCATCTTAATAAAGATGGCGTTGAGAACAGACGATTACGAAGAAAATTCATTGAGTATTTGCAAAATCTATCTATTCAGTGCGACTATGTGTTTTGTACTGGTGATTTAAGGTATGCGCCTATGGGGGAATATGCTCAAGATACGAAGGAAGTACTTGAAAACGTATGTAATGCAGTAGGTGTCCCGCTAGGATGTCTTTTTATCACACCGGGAAATCATGATGTAGACCGTAATATAAGTGGTCGTGATGATGCAATACGGAGTGTGTGGTTCAATGGTGATAATGCAGTAAAAAAATACAATCCAGATAAAGGGATTATTGCTCCTGAAAAATTGAAAGTTATTATGTCAGGAACAGAATCTTATAGAAAAGTCATTCAGCAAGTTCTTGATGCGCAATCGAAGGTTCTAACAGGCGAGGTTTTCCAATTTGGACCGCACACACTATTAAGAACAGAAAATTTGAATGTCATAGAACTGGATTCGACTTTAGTATATACAACAAACCAATATTCTGATCTGATTATTGGAACAGACTATTTGCAAAAGGCTCTTGAAGGCTGTAATCAAAAGAACGTAACAATCGTTGTGACTCATTATTCTTTTGACTATTTAGATCGAAAGGAGCAGGGGATTGTTACTGCACTTTTTCGAGATTATAATGTTCGGCTTTGGCTTTCCGGACACGAGCATAATAACCTGTTCAGAAAGCAAAGGGATTGGTTCTATGAGTTCCAATGTGGAAATTTGTTATTAGAGGAGAGTGCCAGAACTTGCATATTAACAGGACAATTAAATACAGAAACCTTGGATGGGAAAATAAAAGCTCATGCTTGGTTTTCCCCTGATGGTTGGGCAACTTATCCATTTGTTTGTCCTGGTACAGAAGACCCGTCTACATATTATTTCGATCTGGAGGATAAAACCTCAATAGCCATTTCTCTCAAGGAGACTTCTCGGAGAGCTTTGAGGAACAAAATAATGCCAATTTTAGAAGAAAATCAAAGTATCTTTCACATCTATGGGCCTACTGATGAGAATAGAAATATTATGCGCGGTGAACTCCCAGCAATGTGGGAAACGGTTCTAAGAGAGAGAATTATTCCAAACAGTCTATCTATAATAGAAATGTTGGAGGGGCAACAGGAGTTGCTTTTGGACTCAGAAAAGCGTATTTTGCAAAAATACAAATTGCACATATTGGGACTTCAAAAAAATCATTCGGAGGCAAACAGTTTCGTGTTAGATGCACCTCGTTTTCCCAGTGAAATCTTTACGATATTATCATAAGGAGAACTTCAATCATGCCACTTCAGTCAAGGCATTTAATGCCAGATGGATTAAATTATGCGATGACCGCGATTCAACGACATCATTTAGTGGTTTCAGCAGAATTAGAGGAAACAGGGTTTTATAAAGCAATTGCTGATATTAAACGCAAAAGATTTTATCCTAAGTTAAAAGTATATATCGCAGATGTGTATATACTTACAGTGAGCGATGTAAATGAAATAATGGTATCCTACCCTGAAGTCAATTGTATAGTTATAATTAGCAATTGGGATCATTATACAAATAGAGCCAAAGAAGAGGCTCGCATTAATGGAATAGGTGTATTTACCCTTACCGAATTTCTGGAGGCACTAAACTATCGTGGAGAAGAGTTTTTGGATACAGGAGTTGCAAAGAAAACTGAATAATGACCAGGACCTTTCTAAACAGCATACTCGTTTTGATATGCACCTATATTTATTTGGTTCTGCCACTCGGAACAATTTCCCACATGATTTAGATATAGTTATACTATATCATCAATCCCATATGAAGGAGGCTCAAGCTATACGCAATATCACAATTCAGATTCTGCGCTCGTTATTTGCTGTCTCAATAGATTGTATACTTTTATCTTTTGATGAAGAGAAGCAAGTGAATTTTTTGATGAAAGAAAATGCTGAACTTGTTTTTCCAATCTCTAATTTACAATAATATGCTACAAGAAAATCTATATAACGAGCGCCATAGGTTTCTAAGCCTAGGGCACTCATAAAACATTTACAGTTCCAAACTATCTAGCCATTCATCAAAAGATTTTTGGATATGCGAATAGTTTTGAAGTGTTCTTCTTTTATAAGCTGATAAGCAGAAGTTCTACCTATATTCAAGATGACAGCTATTTCATAAACTGTGTATGTGCGATTTTCTGTATCAAGGCCTGGTCTTGTGTTCCAATCAATCATAATGTCCTCCATAATGCTAATTTCAGATTTTGTGAGTACCCATAAATCCAGGCATATCAATGGGTTTTCTGCTAAGAGTTTGCTAATTTGGCATCTTGACCGCCCCATAATTACCTGGCATTCTGCACCTTTTGCGGAAGATTGGTCGTGTATTGCCCGTTTTAAGTCTGCATGAAGCATAATAGGAAGTCATTATCTGTACTTAGTGAGAATCAGGCAAGCCATACTCCTAAGCGATAGGTCGCAGGTTCAATTCCTGTCAGGCACATTGTAGGAGCCGTTTAATTTGCGGCTCCTGTTTTTATAAAGAAAGCCATCTGCTTGCAAAAGAAAAATTTTTGCGTGTCTTGGAAGCTGTCAACAGTGGTGTTGCACGTGTTAATGATGGACCGCATGTACGCAGGGAGATATGACTGGCAATTTCTGAGTTGATTGTGTAAGGTGGACAAAAAAGAATTTAGGAGAGGATGTTGTTTATGCGTCGAAAAATATTAGTCGTCATTGATATGCAAAATGATTTTATTACGGGAAGTTTGGGAACGCCGGAAGCCCAAGCTATTGTAAAAGGAGTAAAAACGAAAATCAATCAGGCGTTGAAACAAAAAGATACAGTTGTATTTACGCGTGATACGCATAGTGATAATTACCTGGACACTCAGGAGGGAAAAAAGCTGCCAGTGCTTCATTGTGTGCGCTATACTTCCGGTTGGGAAATCGAGAAGTCTTTACAACTGCCTGGTGCGCAGATTTTTAACAAAGATACCTTCGGCAGTTTGGATTTAGCGCACTATTTGCTTTCTACTGGTTGCGATGAAATTGAACTGGTAGGTGTTTGTACCGATATTTGTGTAATTTCCAATGCATTGCTCATCAAAGCCTATCTGCCGGAGTTAAAAATTGTGGTGGACAGCGCCTGCTGTGCTGGCACTACACCGGAAAATCACCAGAAGGCTTTGGCGATGATGCAGCAGTGTCAGATTGAAATTATTTAAAATATGATATTTTTCTGTTTATTATTGTATTGTCATTTGTAGCATGCATAAAACGATTGGATGAAAAGATGGCGGGTGTGTCATTTTGATATGGTACTTTGATACAGGGAGGCTAGAATATGAACGTACATCAATATCAGCATAAAGTACAGTATTATGAAACCGATAAAATGGGAATGGTGCATCATTCTAACTATATTCGTTGGTTTGAGGAAGCACGCACCGATTATTTGGAGGCGTTGGGCTTGCCGTATAATCAGATGGAGGCAGAAGGCATTGGCAGTCCGGTTTTATCGGTACAATGCCAGTATAAATCTAAGGTGGTCTACGGTGAAACGGTAACCATTCAGGTGGCGTTAAAGAGCTATAGTGGATTGCGGATGACTATTGTCTATACAGTGTTAGGCAGTGACGGCAAGGTGCGTTGTACTGGAGAAACGGGCCATTGTTTTATCAATCAAAATGGAAGGCCTGTCACATTGGCCAAAGTAAAGCCGGACTGGGATAAGCTATTTCAACAGCAACTTTAAGTGTGTTTTTGGTAGTGCTTGTATAGTGGCATTACTTTCTGAATTGCGCTTTTCTGCAATATAAAATTGTAACGTTATTTATAAAAATAACCGCGACTTTTGCTAAAAGCAAAGTTATGGTTGTTTTGCAATGTTTCACGTGAAACAATTATAGCATGGTGTTTGGTTTGTGCTGTGTCTGTTTAATAGGCAGCAAAAAGACTGTTGCATGAAGGAGTTGCTTTATCATGGTGAGTACCGCATTAAAAATCTATGCGGGTCATCAATCTCTCGTTTAATAGCCTTCATGGAACAGTCCTTGTTGTTTTTATAGTAGATTTTATTTTGTTGGATGCTTATGCATTTTGTTGTTAATCGTATCAATTACCACTGCAATGGCGTTATCACCGGATACGTTAGCGGCAGTTCCGAAACTGTCTTGCGTTAAATAGAGTGCGATCATCAGAGAAGCCAGCGGACTGTCTACAGCAATACCAATCATAGGCAGGAACGGCAGTGCGCTCATGACAGCGCCGCCCGGTGCGCCGGGAGCAGCAACCATAGCGATACCTAAGATAAACAGGAATGGCATGTAAACGCCCATGGAATAATCCATACCGTTCATATACAGCAAGGCAATCGAGAAACAAGTTAATGAAGTAATGCTGCCGGCTAGATGGATGGTGGCACATAACGGTACTACGAATTCCCGAATTTGTTTTGAAACGCCATTCTTCTCTGCGCAGGACACGTTAACTGGGATGGTAGCAGCGGAAGACTGGGTACCAACGGCGGTTAAATAGGCGGGAAATTGATTTTTCATCAGCATGAACGGATTTTTCTTGCCAATAGCGCCAGCGATTAAGAACATGACAAACAGATAAATCAATTGCAATGGAATGGCAATACAGAAAACCTTCCAAAGGATGCTCAAAATGCTGAAAACCTGTCCTGAATAGGCAATGTTGGCGAAAGTACCGGCAATGTAGACTGGCAGGAAAGGAATAATGATGACTTCCAATACTTTGCGCACAATGATTTGGAACTCCATAATGGCGTGGTACAGCGTTTCACCGTAACCGGATGTGCGTACGTAGGAAATTCCAATCCCCATGATAAAGGCAAATACAATAGCGCCCGTCACGTCAAACATGGGTTCCAGCGGAATATTCACTAAAGAGGATAACATGCCAGCATTGGGATCGCCAATGTTAGAAGTTAACTCCGAGCCTAGGATTTTAGGAAAGATGTTAGTGGCTACCGTGTAAGCTAGTGTACCGGCAACGATAGTAGAGCCGTAAGCGATGGCTGTGGTAATACCCAGCAACTTGCCGGCTCCTTGTGATAAATCGGCGATACCAGCGATTACGAAGGATAAAATAATAAATGGAATGACAAATTTTAAGAAAAGTGAAAAAATAGAAGAAACTGTTACTAAAATTTGTACGAGAATGGTAGGAAGATAGCTGCCAATAAGAATACCAGCAATAATCCCTAAAATAAGTTTTGGGACAAGCCCCAGACCTTTCTTTTCGCGAGACATGAAAAAACCCCCTTGTTTGTAGTACTTATAACAATATGGACAAGTATAATACAGTATGCAAAAAAAAGAAAGAGGAATTTTGATATTTTTTTCATATTGTATATATTTTTTATCGAAAAGTGATACAGTAATAGGTGAAGGGGTAGCGCCCAAAAATCTTTGTGTCAACTACAGGTGTTTTTCCATAAAAAATATGATTTGAAAAAATCTTTTCATAACAGACAGTTGTAGTTTGTACGTGGAGAAAAACATTTTTCTAAGTATTTTTGCATAAAGCAAATATGCGGCTTATTTTGATAAATTATGTATCATATTGAATTTGCTATCGTGAAAAGGAGTTATGTGATTTCTAATAGGACTGGAAAAAGAATGGAGATGTGAAATAATATGATAATTAGTAATCCCGATGAACAGGTTTGGAAATTATTGACCGGCGGCGTAGGCTGTTCGGCAGGCAGAAAAGAGTTGGAGCAACTAAAAGGATTATTGAAAGAACAGAGTATCTTTTTTGTAGTGGACCATGATGACCGCTATCATTGGATTCGGTTGCGCAGTCGTTATGATTTACAAATTATACAAATTAAAGCTGATGTGCTGGCAGAAGGTGATAGCGATTTATTAGAAGTGCGCTATGCAGGACAAATCCATACCAATTTATCTGCTGTGGAAGCATTGAAGGTGGTGCTACGGTATTATTGGCCGGATGGAGGAGCAGAAAAGAATTTGCGTTGAGCTTTGCAGAGTTGTATAATAAAGGCATAGAGTACTGTATATGATAATGTCGAACAATGCTTATGAGGAGGGATTTCCATGAAAACGCAAGTATTAGAACGATTGCTCGCTAAACTGGATCCAGCCAGCTATTCTGTTGGTCAATATAAAGAGCACGCTTACTGTATGCAGAAAAAAGGAGCAAACTGGGAAGTGTTTTATGGAAAAAACAGTTTGCATTTAGGTAGTCGTACCTTTGCCAATCAAGAAGAAGCTAATAAATATTTTTATAGAATGCTTATGGAAAAAGTGAATCAACAGGTTATCAATCACGGTGATTAAACGTACAAATTGTAGAAAAAAAGAATTTTTGAAATAAAAAGAAGAAAACGGGAGATAAATTGTCATTTCTGTTTTCTTCTTTTTTGTTGTGCTGCAAATTATGTCGAAACTCTTTGCTTGTCAAGGAACTGTCGGTTATGTTATGGTAATAACTGTAAATTTTAAGATGAGGAACAGGAGGGTTTGGTATGACGCAATTGCAATATTCTGAACGATTACAACAAGAAGCAGAAATGAGAACAGCGAAGCATCAAATTTATGTAATTGATTTACAGCAAGCAGAAGGAAAAGAAACTGCTGCAAGTATGATTAATCAAATATTGCAGCAAGCTTTGGAATGTAAAGCTAGTGATATCCATTTAGAGCCGCAAGATGGCAAACTTTTGGTGAAGCTGCGCTGCGACGGAAAACTGCGCCAACTGCAGCAAATTGAACCGCCGCTACAGCAATTGGTTTTAAATCGGCTGAAGGTGATGGCTGAGTTAGATATTACAGAAAGAAGGCTGCCGCAGGACGGTCATTTGGCGATTTCGTGGCAGGACAAACAATTTGATTTACGGATATCTACCTTACCGCTATTTCAGGGAGAGAAAATGGTGCTGCGGATTTTAGGACAGCGCGAGCAGTTGATGTCCTTGCAGCAGTTGGGGTTTACACCAGAAAATTTGGATAAGGTGCAAAAGCTGCTGCAAATGCCCAATGGTATAATCTTGGTTTGCGGGCCAACAGGCAGCGGCAAAACGACCACCTTGTATAGTATGTTGGCAGTGTTGCGCAGCAGTGGTCAAAATATTGTAACCCTAGAGGATCCGGTTGAATATGAGATGGCAGGCATTAATCAGGTGCAGATTCAGGAAAAAACGGGGTTGACCTTTGCCCGTGGTTTGCGCAGCATTTTACGTCAGGATCCAGATATTATTATGGTGGGAGAAATTCGTGATTTGGAGTCGGCTGAGATCGCCATTCGTCTGGCTTATACTGGTCATCTGGTGTTGGCCTCTCTGCATACCAGCGATGCGTTAGGGGCTATCAAACGTCTGGTAGAAATGGGAGTAGCACCGTATTTGCTAGCAAGCTGTTTAAACGGCGTAATAGCACAGCGATTGGTGCGTTGTAGTCAAAATGGTGTGGTGCAGGGCCGTTTGGCAATTCAGGAGGTGATGCTTTGTGATAAATCTTTTCGGCAACTGCTGAGTCAATATGAACAGTTTTTACAACAGCAGGAGCAATTGGAAAGAAAATATATTTCTTTAGCTGAGGATGGTAAGCGAAAAGCGATGGAGGGAAAGACAACTATGGAAGAAATCATGACGGTATTGGGGCCAAACCTATGAAAACATTTTCTCGATTATTTGGGGATTCTCTTTTTATGAGGAAATGGAAGAAGCAACTTTCCATACAGCAGATGCATTTTATTTGTCGGCAGATGTCCTTCGCTTTGGCCAGCGGTATGCCGTTACCATCTGCTCTGTTATTAGTTGGGACAGAAATGCCGCAGGCGCTTTGTCGTCAATTTTTGCTGCAGTTGGGACAAGCGGTACAAGAGGGGCAATCAATGGCGCAGGCGTTAGGTCAGATGAAAATTGGATTTTCACCGGTGTTATTAGAATTTGTATTGGCGGGAGAACAAAATGGCGCCATGCAGGAAACTTTGGCTCAGGCTGCGGATTATTTTCAACAGCAAAATCAAATCAGACAAATGCTGTTTTCCGCTTTGTTTTATCCGCTGGTGTTGTTGATTTTGATGATTGCAGCATTCAGCGCTATGTTTTTGTTTGTGGTGCCTGCGGTGGTACAGACCTATGATAATTTCCAAGCGGAGCTGCCTTTCATGACTAGAGGAATTTTGTCGGTCAGTGCCTGGCTGCGGAACAATTGGGCAATTCTGTTGGTGATCTGCCTGTTTTTAAGTTGCTTACTGCTATGGCAATTGGAGCGAGCTTTACAAGAGCCAAAGAAACGGGAAAAAGTAAAAGAATTATTGCTGCATTTTCCTTTTGTTGGGCGGTTATATCAACAATACTGGTTTATTCAGATTGCGCAGGCATTGGGGTTGATGCTTTCCAGCGGAATGCTGTTGGTTTCTTGCTTACAGGCAACAGAACAAATTTATCGGCGCAGTTTATTTTCTTCGGAATTAAAGCAGATAACGCAAGCGTTAGCCGCCGGGCATTCGTTTGAAGCAGGCTTCCGGTATTGCAGCTTTATGCCAAAAATGGCCAGACAGATGTTGATTATCAGCGAACAGACCGGGGCGTTGCCGCAAGCTTTGCTGCAATTAAGTCGATATTATCAACAGCAATTTCAACAGCGTTTGCAGACACTTATCAGTTTATTGGAACCTGGTTTTGTGATTTTTTTAGGGCTTATGATTTTATTGCTGGCCAGTAGCTTATTTTTGCCATTGGTGCAGTCTTATCAATATCTATTGTGAGGTGCTATAGATGAAAAATCAGAAGGGATTTACCTTGCCAGAAGTACTGATGACGCTGTTGCTTTTGGCTTTGCTATGCGCATTCACGGTACCTTCTTTGCTGCAAAGCTGGCAGCAGGTGACATTAGACTTTGCTGTTCAACAGCTTCATCGGGATTTGCGTTGGGCCCAGCGGCTTGCCTGGCAGGAACAGAAAAAGGTGACAGTTACATTTTTTAGAAGTAAGCAGCCTTATTATTATGTAGTACGTTATGCGGGAAATACGCAGAATTTGCGACATCGGGTATTGCCCGCCAAATTGAAAAAAATAGAAGCGCAGACTATTATCATTCAAACAGACCGAACGTTTCAAAAAAACGGGCATATTTTGCTGCAGAAGGGAGAAGAAAAGCGCTATGTCTATTTTTATCAGACAGGCCGCACCCGGCTTGCCAAAAAATCGCTCTCGTAAAAATGGTTTTACCATTCCAGAAATTCTGGTCAGCCTTGTCATGACAATCTTATTGCTACACAGCGTTTGGCAGTGGACGGTACTGACCGAGCGCAGCAATCAGCGAATACAGCAAAATCAACAGGCGGTTTTGCTGGCGCAGGAGGCTTTGGCTGGTATGCACATCAATGTGCCGGAAGGCTGGACGGTGCAAATGGACAGAGAGAACGGCGGCCCTTTTTTAACTGTAGATCGGATTACTGTTGGTTATGACGGACAGCGCTGGAATTTTTATTATGCTGGATTGACGGAAGGCAGGTAAACGATGAGCTTGATACCATTACAATTCAGGCGGTGCAGATGTGTAAAAAAATTTTTTTCCGGGAAGCGAGGCTTCGCTTTATCGGAGGTTTTGGTGGCCATGTGTTTGTTGGCGTTTTTGTTGCCCTTTCTTTTCCGGTGTTTTTTCAGTATTGCAGAACAGCAGAAACAGCGAGCCGCTTTATTAGAATTGGAGGATAATTTACTGTTGGCGGTGGAATATTTAACGATGGATATTGCTCGCAGTACAGCAGTCTTGGAGTGCGAGGAAACGCTTTTAACCTTGCAGCAGAAACAAATCATATACTATGATTTAGGGGAAGACCAACAGGCAGATGAACATATTTATCTACTGGAAGGAAAAATTCTTTACCGTCGCGAAAGTAGTCAATGGAACCGTCGGCCAATGGCCAATTTTATTGATACGCTGATATTTTTCTATCTAGATGAAGCAGGAAATCCGACGCAAGAAGCTGCTTCGGTGCGGGCAGTAGGCTTTTGCCTTGTCGGGAAATGGCAAGATCAGCAATTGCAATATAAGCAGGTGGTCAATTTGGCGGGAAAGGAATATATATAAGCAGGTAAAACTGAAGGAGGGTTGCATCATGCAAAAATGGGAACTGAAAGAGATTTTAAACGCCGCGCTGTTTGCCGGTGCAGATTTTGCAGAAATTTTTATTGAACAAAAGGAAAGCACAGCTATCAGTTGTGAAGACGGCAAAATAGAAAAAATTAATACAGGACTTGATTTGGGCATGGGAATTCGCGTGATTGCCGGTGAAAGCACATCTTATGTACACAGCAATGACGTATCGCTGACCAACGGTTTGCAGATGGCCAAATTAGCCGGACAAATTGCCCATGAACAGAAACGAAAGCAGAACGTACAGGAGTTTCAGATACCGCAGAGCGTTCCCGCTCCTGTCATAGTAGAGCAGAGGCCGGAACAGGTGGACTTTGATGATAAGATAAGACTTTTACGGGTTGCGGATGAAGAGGCTAGAGCTTTAGATAAAGCAATTAAACAAGTATCACTAGGGTATAGCGATGTGGTACAACATGTAACAATTGCTAATAGTCTGGGCGTTTGTGTGGAAGATGAGCGAGTGCGGCTACGGTTGGCCTGCAATAGCATTGCCCAACAGAATGGGCAAATTCAAACTGGCTTTGCATCTATAGGCGGTACTTGTGGGTTTGAACTTTTTCAGGAAAATTCGGCTGCTGCATTGGGGAAAGAGTCGGCACAGCGGGCTTTAACGCTGTTGGGTGCGGAGCCTTGTCCGACTGGACAAATGACTGTAGTTATGGGCAGCGAAGCCGGTGGCACCATGGTACATGAGGCCTGTGGTCACGGATTAGAAGGGGACCTGGTACAAAAGGGGCTTTCTGCTTATGCTGGCAGGCTGGGACAACAAGTGGCTTCAGAAAAGGTGACAGTGATTGACGACGCTACTATTGCCGGGAAATATGGCAGTTATCGGTATGATGATGAAGGTAATCCAGGACAGAAAACTGTGCTGATAGAAAATGGTGTCTTGAAACAATATATGAACGATTATCAAACGGCAAAACATACTGGCACGGTGCTTACCGGAAATGGAAGACGGGAATCTTATCGAGAAAAGCCGATTACGAGAATGAGCAACACCTATATTGCACCCGGTACTGATAAAGTGGAAGATATTATCGCTTCTACTGATTATGGTTTGTATGTCAAACGGATGGGCGGTGGGCAAGTAAACAGCTTGAACGGCGATTATGTATTCGATGTAGCAGAGGGTTATTTGATTGAACAAGGAAGAATTACCAAAGCAGTCCGCGGTGCTACGCTGGCTGGAAACGGGCCGGAAAGTTTGCGCAATGTGGAAATGGTGGGCAATGATCTGGGATATGCCATTGGAACCTGCGGAAAAAATGGTCAAAGCGCACCTGTAGCTGATGCCCAACCTACCTTAAAGATTGGAGGATTGACTGTTGGCGGAACAGGGCACAGTCGTAAATAGGCTGTATAGTAAGCGTGGCGCTGTTTTGCCGATGACATTATTATTGTTGGCTTGTACGCTGCTCTGGGGTAGCGTGTTATTGCTTACCTTATCCGATGAGTATGCAGCCAGCAATGAACTAGTGGCACGGGAGCAGAGCCGCTTATTGGCGTCTAGTGGTTGGAACATGGCTTTGCAGCAGTTGGAAACAAATGGTCAGCAGACAGCAATGAAGTTAGAAGAACCGGCAGGCAGCTTACAGGTATCTTTGCATAATTCGACGCAAAATCTGATTGAAATTCAGGCAGAGGCTGTTTCGCAGGGCTATCGTAGTATCGTGACAGGTACAGTTCGGTTATTCATATTACCTTGGCAGGAACTTGACATTTGGCCAATTGTTATGACCTTGCAGGATTTGCAAGAGGCTAGTTTGTTTTTAACCGATGAAACAGTTTACACGTTATCGCACAATTGTGGATATCCATTTGCTGTTGGTCAAAAATATGGGTTGCCTTTGACGGTACGAGTGACAGAACCGGTAATGGTAGATGTGTTATATATTCATGGAAATTTATTGGTAGAGGCCCCCCTTCAGGCAGAAGCCGTTTATGTCAGTGGTCAAATCAGCGGGGCTGAACAAATTGCTAGTGAGCAAATCGTGGAACAAAGTGCTACTGTTCCCAGCTATCGCATTCAAGTGGTGGAGCGGAAGTTGTAAAGAAGGGTTATACCATACTATGAAAAGTTCAAAAAAAGGAGAGGATAGAATGGGAAAAACGTTTCAGGAGTTTGCTTGGACTGGGCTGCAAAAAGCGCGTCAAATGGGAGCCGACAGTGCGGAATTGTTTGTGGTAAAAAGTCGTTCTCTTGAAGTGGAAATAAAAGATGGCAGTTTAGATGAAATCAAACAATCAGACAGTCAGGGGGTTGGGTTGCGCATTCTAAGAGGAAACCGGCAGGGCTTTTCCTTTTCTTCAGATTTTCGCAATTCTGCACTGGATAAAATGGTGATGCAAGCCATTGCCAACAGTCATTACAGCGACGAGGAGCCTGCGCGATATTTTCCTGGAAAAAGTGCTTATTATCCACAGATAGATTTATATGACAGTACGATGGGAAGTTATACGTTGGATGAAAAGTTGGAACTGGCCCAGGAAACAGCGCGGCAGGCGGAGCAATGGAGTAAACAGGTCAGCCGCATTGAGCGCTCAGGCTATGAGGAGGGCGATATAGAAATATGGCTGGCTAACAGCAATGGAATTTTGCTGCAGCAGAGAGGCAATTATTGCGGGCTATTTTGTCTGGCTTTAGGAGAAAAAAACGGAGAGCAGCAAAGTGGCTATGGTATGGATTCCAGCATTGCTTTGCGGGAGTTATCACCAAAGCGGGCAGGGCAGATGGCAGGAAAGCGGGCCGTACAGCTGCTTGGCGCGAGACCTGTTGCCAGTGGCAGAATGGATTTGGTATTGGAGCCTACAATTACCATGCAGATTTTAGGAATTATCAGCGCATGTTTTTCTGGTGAGGCTGTACAGAAACAAAAATCCTTTTTAGCCGGAAAGTTAGGGCAGTTGGTAGCCAGTAAAGAGCTGACTCTGATTGATGACGGTACGCTGCCCAACCGGCTAGGTTCAGCATCTTTTGACGGCGAAGGAACAGCTACACAACGCACTATATTGTTAGAAAATGGCGTGTTGCAAAATTATCTTTATGATTGCCTGTCAGCGGCAAAGGTCAATACCGTTTCTACCGGAAATGGCATGCGAAGTTCTTATAAAGGGGTGCCTCATGTGGGTTGCAGTAACTATTATTTAGCAGCGGGAAATCAGAGTCCAGAAGAGCTTGTTGCCGCTGTGCGGCGAGGCATTTATGTTACAGAAATTTTAGGAGCCCATACGGCTAATCCAGTTTCGGGCGATTTTTCTTTTGGTGCTTCTGGCATTTTGATTGAAAAAGGCAAACTTGTGCGGCCAGTGCGGGGCATTACGATTGCCGGTAATTTTCAAAAACTGCTGCAAAAGGTAAATGGCGTAGCTAATGATTTAATATTTTATGGAAGCCAGGGCGCTCCGACAATTCGAATTGCCGATATGGTTGTCAGTGGCACGTAAAATCTGTAAAAAATATGATTTCTATCTTGTCGGAGTCAGGAAGTTTATGGTATCATAAAAAACGAGGTGAGTATGTTGCGTATTTTAGTTTTAAATGGTCCAAATTTAAATTTATTGGGAACAAGAAAACCTGAAATTTATGGTACTACAACACTGGCAGATATTGAACAGCAAATGCGGCAGCGTGCTGAAGCATTGGGCTGTCAGCTTGATTTTCTGCAGAGCAACCATGAAGGGGTGCTGGTAGAAGAAATTCAGAAAGCAAAAGGGAAGTATCAGTATATCATTTTGAATGCTGCTGCCTACACCCACACCAGTGTCGCTATTCGAGATGCTATTGAAGCGGTCGAAGTTCCAACCATCGAGGTGCATATGAGTAATATCCATGCGCGGGAGGCTTTCCGGCATAATTCTTGGCTGGCGCCGGTATGTGTAGGGCAGATTTGTGGATTTGGTGCAAAGAGCTATCTGCTGGCTTTACAATATGCGGCAGAAATGGGGCAATAACGTCATGAATAGAAAACGGATTGAAAAAATACAGGCAAAAATGAAAGCGTTGGATTTGGATGGTTTTCTGGTCACGTCAAAAGAAAACCGCCAGTATCTAACAGGATTTACGGGTACCTTTGGTTGGGTATTGGTAACACAGAGTAATGTTTACTTGATGACTGATTTTCGTTATATTGAGCAAGCGCAGAAGCAAGCTATGGGATGTAAGCTGGTGCAGTTTCGTCAGTATGCGCCAGTGGTTACCCTGCGTATGCTGATGGAAGAGTTGGAAGTGGTAACTTTAGGGATTGAAAGCGACCGGATGACTGTAGAGGAATTTGAACTGCTGGCCAATCAGATGCGTCGGAAAGCCATTACGCTGTTAAAAGGTTTTGTGGAGGAAATCCGACAGATTAAGGATGAAGCAGAAATCGCCTTGTTGGCGCGGGCAGAAGAAATTGGTGACGAGGCTTTTTCACATGTGTTAAACTTGATTAAGCCTGGTATGACGGAGCAGGAAATTGCCATGGAATTGGAATTTCAGATGCGTCGCAGCGGTGCGTCCGGCGTTAGCTTCGATACCATTGTGGCATCGGGAAAACGCTCTTCTATGCCCCATGGTGTGGCTTCTGATAAAAAAGTTGAAATGGGTGATTTTATCACCATGGATTTTGGTTGTGTTTATCAGGGATATTGTTCTGATATGACGAGAACAATTGCATTGGGAAAAGTTGACGAAAAGCAAGAAACAGTTTATAATCTAGTAAGAAAAGCACAGGAAGCTTCTCTGCAGGCAATCAAAGCCGGCGTAACTGGTAAAAAAATTCATGCAGTGGCGCAGAATGTGTTTCAGGATGCGGGATATGGTCCCTTTTTTGGACACGGCCTCGGACATAGTGTAGGGCTGGAAATTCATGAAGAACCAAGATTTTCTCCGCGGGAAGAAGCTATAATTCCAGAGAATACAGTCATCAGTGTGGAGCCTGGTTTGTATCTGCCAAACTGGGGCGGTGTCAGAATAGAGGACTTGGTTGTCGTGAAAAAGGATGGCTATATAAATTTGACCCATTCGCCAAAAGAATTAATTATTTTATAGGAGGGCGTTGTATGATTGATACAAGCGATTTCAAGACAGGCTTAACAATTGAATTAGATGGAGAACCATGTAAAATTGTGGACTTCCAGCACGTAAAACCGGGGAAAGGTGCAGCTTTTGTAAGAACAAAGATTAAAAACCTGAAAACTGGTGCTTCCATTGAACGGACTTTCCGTCCAGGTGAAAAATTCCAGGAAGCTGTGATGGAACGCAAGCAGATGCAGTATCTGTATTTTGATGGGGAATCCTACGTATTTATGGATAATAACACCTATGAACAGAGCAATTTGACAGAAACCCAGTTAGGCGGTGGAGAAAAATTCCTGAAAGAAAATATGGATTGTCTTGTCACCAGCTTTAAAGGTGAAGTTATGGAAGTGGAACTGCCAAACACAGTTGAATTGAAGGTTATAGAAACTGAACCGGGCATTAAAGGCAGCACTGCGTCTGGTGGCAGTAAACCTGCAACTTTGGAAACCGGTGCGGTTGTCAATGTTCCTTTCTTTGTAAATGTGGATGATGTTCTGCGTATTGATACCAGAACCGGCGCTTACATCGAAAGAGCATAACAAATAAATTAGGAATTTCCCTTATTTTGAAAGGAGTTTTTCGCGTATGGATATCTATGGAAAAATGGCGTATCTGAAAGGCATGCTGGATGGTATGGATTTGGAAGATACCAGAGAAAAGAAATTATTTGCAACAATCATTGATGTTCTGGACGAGCTGGTAGAAGCAGTGGATGATCTTTATGAAGAACAGGATGAACTGCAAGAATATGTGGAGTCCATTGACATGGATTTAGAAGACGCAGAAGAACTTCTGGATATCATGGATGAAGATCTGGGTCTTGTAGAAGAAATTCTGGGGATTGAAGATGAAGACTTCTGTCAGTATGACTATGACGATGATGAATGCGACGGTGATTGCGAAGACTGTGATGAGGATTGCGAGTTGGAGGATGATGCAGAAATTATCGAAGTGGAATGCCCGGAATGCGGCGAAATAGTTTGCTTCTATGATGAAATGCTGGATGACGATGATGTTGATACGGTGGAAATTCTTTGTCCAAAATGTGATGCCGTTGTGTATACTTTTGAAAAGGATTTAGTAGAAGATTTAGACGATGATGTTGCCTTTGATGACGACGAGGAATAGAGACAACAGGGTTGTTGGTAAAAAGCTCATGTTACGGCATGGGCTTTTTTCTGTTGCTGTTGGTTTTGTTGCAAGGATGTTTGCAACAGGAAAAGAAAGGACAGACGGAAAATGGAATTACAGAAAATGAAAACCAAGGAAATCGCGTTGTTATTACAACAAGTTGAGGAAACTGCGTGGCCGCAACTATTAGCAGCTTTACAGCAGGATTCGCGACGTTCGGTGCAGGCAATGGCTCAGCGCTTACAGCGACAGATGGAAAAACAAGAGGTTGAACGCCAGCGAGTTGCTGCAATGTGGCAATTTGAACAGCAGGCGAAAACGAGAGGCTACCAATGGATTGCTGGGACGGATGAGGTCGGTAGAGGCCCACTGGCAGGGCCAGTAGTGGC
>CABUKW010000051.1 GCA_902492275.1 uncultured Peptococcaceae bacterium | reverse complement strand
CGAAGCATCTTCCAAGGGATAGAACCGCTTTGTCACCCTGAGCCTGTTGAAGGGTATTCCAAAGCCTAACACCGGAGGGAAGATCCTTCGCTTCGCTCAGGATGACAGAGATGTGCGTTCGGGATGACAAAAAGGGCACTCTCTACCTTTCTATGGTTTTAAACTCCCCCGCTACCTTTGCCCAAATTCCGACTTGGGGCGGACAATTTTGCAGACTGTCCTAGTCGTGGCAAACGCAGTTTGACAAAGACGGACAGTCAAAAAATTGTCCGAAGCCACGGAGGGATAGGGCAAAGTGTAGCAAAAAAATGCAAAGAGCAGATAATAAAAAGCAACGTGCAGCAAAAAAACAAAAAAAGAAAAGAGCCGTCGCTCCATAGACACACACCATCTACTTTGCAACGGCTCCTGACGCCCCTCAGAGGACAACACCGATTTTTATTTTCCCAATAACCGTTCCATCAGTTGTTCCGCTTTTTTTCCCGCCGATTTCATCATACGGCGAAATTTTCTTGTATTCACATCCATACGGCGAACCTCCTATCCCTTGAAGCTAATCTGTTCTTCTTCTGTCAACGAGCCGTCCTCCACGATGCGAAAGCGCCGTACACCCTGCTTCTGCACCGCAAATTCATAATAACAGCTCCAACAATAATACTGGCTGGTGCCGACTCTGCCCACCGTCGTGCTGTGGCAGTAAGGACAACGAATCATCTGCTCACACTTCCTTCTTCTTTAGAATAACCGGATGCAAAAAAATTACCCATCCATCTGCTGGCAATTGCAAACATTTTGCGATTTTTTCAAGCAATTCCGCATAAAATCAATTTTTGTCTGTATCAGTTTTTTTTGCTATCACTATTGTTGCCATCGGCCGCCAATCTTATTACAACACGCAATAAAAAATGAAAACAAAAAACGCCGCAGCCAGCATAAACTGACCGCAGCGTTCATTTTTTATAAAATTTCAAAAACAAAACAGCAAGCTGTTTGCAATACAGCACCGCTGCAAGGTGTTCTTCCCAGTCGGCCCATTAATAATTTTCAGCTTTAATACGGAAGTAGGATTTGGGATGGGCGCACACAGGACAAACCTCCGGCGCTTCGGTGCCTTCATACACATGACCGCAGTTGCCGCACTGCCATTTTACCGGTTCTTCTGCCTGGAATACCCGTTCTTCCTTGATATTTTCCAGCAATTTCAGATACCGTTCTTCATGCTCTTTTTCAATGGCCGCCACGCCTTCAAACCAGGCTGCAATCTGCAAAAAGCCTTCTTCCTCCGCTACTTTGGCAAATTCGGCATACATCTGGGTCCATTCTTCATTTTCACCGGCTGCCGCGTCCACCAGATTTTCTATGGTGCCAGGAATAGAACCGCCCTTCAGCAGCTTAAACCACATTTTGGCATGTTCCTTTTCATTGGCGGCTGTTTCTTCAAAAATTTCTGCAATCTGCACATAGCCGTCTTTTCTTGCCTGGGACGCATAATAGGTATATTTATTGCGCGCCTGCGATTCGCCCGCAAATGCGGTCCACAAATTTTGTTCTGTTTTAGAGCCTTTCAATTCTGCCATGATAACTGCCTCCTTTTCTTCAAAAACAAGTTTGTATGTTGCACTAGCATCATTTACATTCTTATTTAAGATTTACCACACTTTTTCCAATTTGAAACAGCTTCCTCATCAAACAAAAAATTCATTTTCCCGCCGCAGACTGCAGGCTTTCTCCAGCTTATTGGCCACCGCCATCCACAACAACTTATTCAACGAACGGGCCGCCTGCGGACAATAAGTGACGCAGCGCATACAGGAGATACATTTTTTATGGTCAGTCTTGCGCGGATTGCTTTCTGGAATGGCGCCAGCAGGACACTCCCGGGCACAAAAACCGCAGCTCACGCAAGCATGGCTGGCTTTGGGCTTCAATGGAATGCCGTCATAGCTGCGATAAGGCTTGTTGCCCTTCACCGCCACGCTATGCAATTGATTTTGCTCCAGCTTCTGCTGCATTTGCGCGGCGAACTGTTCAATCTGGCTCCAATCGGCCTCGTCGGGCCGGTCATGGCCCACGCTGTGTACAATGGAATGCTCGGCGATGAGCGCAGCGGCGCCGATTACCACAAAACCGTTCTGCTCTAAAATCGTCTGCAACTCCAGCAAAGCGTCTTCATAATCCCGATTGCCATAAGTTACCACTGCAATCGCCGGGGTTTGATTACCCTTGGTCTGCTGCAGCCGCTCCGCTGCCAGCGCCGGAATACGCCCGCCATACACCGGCGCGCCCACCACGATCAAGTCCTCCGGAGCAAAACTGCGGACCAACGCGCCCCGCTCATAGCTGGTCAAGTCGTGCAGATGGGCGTTACTGTCCAGCAAGGAGACCAGATACTGCACAACCTCCCTGGTATGCTCCGTGGGGCTAAAGAAAATGCCCATGGTATTTGGTTTCTTCATGCCAGTCCCTCCATTTCTGAATATAATTTTTTCTGTTCTTCCCCTTTATTATAACACCTGCGCAGCCCCGTTCCAATCCTTTCCTAAGCTGCACAACAAAAAAGGCCGCCGCAGGAAAAATATTGTCATAACCGAATAATGCCAAGCATGACAATTCCTCACTGCGGCAATCCCGCTATCCTAATATTTGGCTTTCGTCACCTTGCGTACCTTAGCTTTGATAGGCTTAGTCTGCAGAGCTTGCAGCACCTGCTCACCCTTGCCGTTCAAAATTTCTACTGTGCTGACCCAATCCATAATCTGAATGACACCGATATCGCCCGCCTGCAAGCCAGGAATGGCACAGATGGTGCCTACAATGTCCACCGGCCGGATTTTAGCCTTTTTGCCGTCGGCAATCTGCAGCTTTAAAATTTGCGCATGGAGCGCCGCATTTTTATTGCCCTTGGCCTCAGGCTCGGCCTCCATCTTTTCTCGAAAAGCCGGCTCTGCCGCCGCCACCTGTTCCCTATCGGGCAAAGGCAGCTGCTCAATCGGCTGCTGCAGCAGCTTTTCTATCTGTTTCAGCTCCTGTAGCTCATAGGTTTCCACCAGCGAGATAGCCGCGCCCCTATGACCGGCCCGTCCAGTGCGGCCAATGCGATGGATATAGGTTTCCCGCTCCGGCGGCAGCTCATAATTGACCACCAGCGAAATGGTTTCCACATCAATACCGCGGGCAGCCACATCGGTGGCCACCAGATAGCGGAACAACCCCTTTTTGAAATCCCGCATCACTTCGGTGCGCTCCCATTGCTCCATACCGCCGTGCAGCCGGGCGCAGCTAAAGCCGTCGTCCCACAGCGCATCATAAATATCCTCTACCTCAGCCCGCATATTGGCAAAAATGATACAGCTATCTGGATTGTGTACCTTCAGCAAATCCAGCAATAAGTCGATACGGTCGGTATCGTCACAGCAATACCAGCCGTGGGAAATCCTGCGGCTGCTGATCGGCTCACCGGCAATGGTGATGCGCAGCGGCTCCCGCAGATACTGCTGGGCCAGTTGCTCCACTGCTTTGGGCATGGTGGCCGAAAACAACAGCGTCACCCGATTTTCCGGCAAATAAGACAAGATTTGCTCCACTTGCTCCAAAAAGCCCATGTGAAACATCTCGTCGGCCTCGTCAATGACCAGATAGCCAATATAGCCGGTAAACAGCGTGCCCCGTTCCAGATGGTCCAGCACCCGGCCTGGCGTACCCACCACCATGTGCGATTTCTGCTTCAAGTCCTTTTCCTGCTGGCGAAAGGAATGCTTGCCATACAAAGCCGGTACTTTGATGCGCTTTAGCTTACCAATATCCAAAATTTCCTGCTGCACCTGCATGGCCAGTTCCCGGGTAGGCGTTAAAATCATCACCTGCGGCTTATTTTCCTCCCAATCTACCAACTGACACAGGGGAATGGCATAGGCCGCCGTTTTGCCGCTGCCGGTTTGGGCTTGCGCAATGACGTCCCGTTTTTGCAATACCTGCGGAATGACCTGCTGCTGCACCGGCGTAGGTTGCTGTAGGCCCAAAAGCTGCAAGGCCCGGTAAATGCTGTCCTCCAGCCCGTATTGGGCAAAGCCCTGCTGTTCTGCCTGCTTTTCCATCTGCTCTGCCATTAGCGCTGTCCTTTCAGATATTCTAAAATTTCCGCCGCGTTGGTATCGGGCTTCACTTTCGGATATACCTTTTCAATGACACCGTTCTCATCGATTACAAAGGTGCTGCGCACCACGCCCATAGATACTTTCCCGTACAGCTTCTTTTCCTGCCACACGCCGTAAGCCTCAATGGCTTGCCGGTCTGGATCCGACAATAAAAGAAAGGGCAGGTTTTGTTTGGCGATAAAGTTCTGATGGGATTTGACGCTGTCCTTGCTGATGCCAATCACCGGCACGCCCAGCCTGGTAAATTCGTCATAGGCCGCCGCAAAGGCACAGGCCTGACGGGTGCAGCCCGGCGTGCTGTCCTTGGGATAAAAATAAACCACAACCTTCTGCCCGGCAAAATCGCTGAGCTTCACTTCCTGCCCATCCTGATTGGGAAGGGCAAACTCCGGCGCTTTGCTTCCTGCTTCTAATAACATGTTACATTCCTCCTGTTTGCTGCTGTATAAACACATAAGTTCGTTCATCCGATAACTGGGGCGCATAGGTATAGCCGTCCCACGTAAACTGCTGTACCTCCTGGGGCCTGTCAAGGCCGTTGCGGACAATCCACGCCGTCATCTGTCCCCGGGCCATCTTGGCCGATGTGGTGACAGTGCGCAGCTTGCCCTGCCGCATAGTGCGGAAATCTATGGTAATCAGCCTGTCCGGCTCTTTTAGATAGGGCGTCACCAGCTTGCTGTATTCGGCGGAGGCCAAATTCAGCACCGGTTCTCCCGCGGCAAAAAGCTGCTGGTACACCCCATCGCCCCAAAATTGATACAAATTTTTGCCGTCTATGTTTAATGGGCAAATCATCTCCAAACGGTAGGGCATAATACCGTCACAGGGCCGCAGCATGCCATAAAAGGCGCTCAACACCCACACATGCTCGTCGGCATACTGGTACTGGGCCGTGGTAAAATTCTCCGGCTCTATATTTTTGAACACCAGCCCATCATAGGCCAACAGCGACGGCAAGCCAACATGGTCCCAGTCAAAATCCTGAAAATTGAGATAAGCCCCCAACGCCAGTTTGGGATTGATTTTCATTAAAGTTTCCAGCTCAAAATGGCTGTAGCCCCGCAGCACCGCCGCCAGTTGCTCCGTCTGCTGCCGAAACAACGGCTTGCGCAGCGTGATATCCTCCCGCACAGCACGGCGCATATTCTTGGCCGGCGATAAAATGATCTGCATCGCGCCACCCCTTTCCCCAATTGTTGTAGTACCATCATACCCGTTTTTGCCGAAAATTGAAACACAGTCCTGCTTATCGCCCGGCACAAAATATTTTATTCGTAATTTCCCCTATTTTGCAGTACAATAAAAATAAGAATTTTTGCACTCGTTACAATCGGAGGAATGTACCATGGCCAAAAAAGAAGTGACCGTATATACCATGAACCGCTGCCCCTTCTGCCTGCAGCTCAAATTATTTTTAAAACGCAAAGGTATTGAATTTACCGAAATCAACACCTCAGAGCATCCCGAAGTATTAAAAATGCTGCAGGATGAAACCAGCTTTCTCACCCTGCCCCAGGTTTTTGTAGACGACAACTTCCTGGGCGGCTACGACAACATCATCGAACTGCACCAAAAAGGCAAATTCAACCGCATCTTCGGGTTGGAGGAATAAACAAAAAAGCAGAAGCAACCATATCCATGCTTCTGCTTTTTGTTTGTCAATTTTCACTTATATCTGCCCATCCTGGAGCTGTAACCGCCGCTGATACACGCGCTCCGCTTTTTGCCGCAGTCCTGCATATTGGGGTTGTTCCAAGCCAATTTCCGTAATTTCAGCGGCTAACTGGCGACTTTGCTCCAGAATTTTCACGTCATGGACCAAATCAGCTATTTTTAGATCGGGTAATCCATGCTGCCGGGTGCCCAATACTTCTCCGGCTCCCCGCAGCAACAAATCTTCTTCGGCAATCGCGAAGCCGTCGCTGCTTTTTACCATCACTGTCATGCGCCGCTTGCCTTCGTCTGTTTTTGGCTCGGCCACCAAAAAGCAATGGGCCTGACTGCTGCCGCGCCCTACCCGTCCCCGCAACTGATGAAGCTGGGCCAGGCCAAAACGCTCCGCATTTTCAATGACCATCACGTTGGCGTTGGGTACGTCCACGCCTACTTCAATGACTGTGGTGGATACCAGAATTTGCAGATGACCAGAGCGAAATTGCTCCATAATGTCCGCTTTATCCCGCGGATGCATTTTACCGTGCAGCAAGCCGATTGCATACTGGGGAAATACATTGGCTGCCAAATGGTCAGCCAGTTGGGTGGCATTTTCCAAATCCATTTTTTCCGATTCTTCTACCAACGGACAAACCACGTACGCCTGATATCCGGCGGCAATCTGTTGGCCCAGAAAGTGATACAGGGCTTCCCGCTTGGCTTCTCCGATGCAATAGGTTTTAATGGCTTGTCGGCCCGGCGGCAGCTCGTCGATGATGGACAAGTCCATATCGCCATACAACGTGAGCGCCAAAGAACGGGGAATGGGCGTTGCCGTCATTACCAGCACATCGGGCGCCCGGCCTTTATTCTCCAACGCCAGCCTCTGCCGCACACCAAAGCGGTGCTGCTCATCAATGACCACCACGCCCAAATTGGCAAACTGTACCTGCTTTTGAATGAGCGCATGGGTACCCACCGCCAGCTTACAGTTGCCATCACGCAGTTTATCGTAAACAACCTCCCGCTCTTTTTTGCTTAAACTGCCGGTCAATAGCTCCGGCGTCACGCCCAAAGGCTCCAACATTCCCTTTAAATTCAAATAATGCTGCTCGGCTAAAATTTCCGTAGGTGCCATCAGCACCGCCTGATAACCGCCGGTGACAGCCTTCAGCAGGGCATAAACCGCCACCATGGTTTTCCCGCTGCCCACGTCCCCCTGCACCAACCGCTTCATGGCAGTGGGCCGCTCCATATCTTTTTTGATTTCCAAAATTACTTTCTTTTGTGCATTGGTCAGTGCAAAGGGCAACTGACGAAAAAACCGGCCAGCCAGCGGCTCCGCTTTCTCATGGGCAATGCCTGCCTTTTTTTCAATGATGCTATGCAGCTGCAAACCCAGGGTCAGCTCCAAAAATTCATCAAACACCAAGCGGTGCCGCGCCATATTCAGTTGCTGCCAATCATCGGGAAAATGGATTTGTCGAACCGCTTCCCGATAGCCCAGCAAATGATATTGCCCTATCTGTTCTTCCGGCAAAAATTCGTCCAAACCCGCTATTTCTTGCTGTAAAACCTGTTCGATATAGTTTCGGATAGCCTTACTGCTATTGCGTTCTGTGCCCCGATACACTGGAATGATGCGCTGAAAGCTGCGCAAATCGTCCGCATCCTCCAGCAGCTCAAAATCGCTGACGGAAATCTGCCGCACGTGGCCTTTCCCGACCTTGCCTGTGGCCACAATCTGCAAACCGGGCTGCAGCTTGCCTTTGAGATGGTTCTGGTTAAACCACACCAGCACCGCATTGCCATCGGCGCAGCGCAGGCTTACCCGCAGCAGCTTCAGCCCCCGGCGGGGATACAAATCCTGTGCCTGCACAATGGTACCCAGCACCGTTTCCGTATCGCCCTCCTGCATATCCCGCAGCGGCTTTAAATGGGAGCGATCCTCATAGCGATAGGGATAATGCCCCAGCAAATCGCCCACGGTGACAATCCCCAGCTTCTGCAAATCCAACGCCCGCTGCTTGCCAATGCCTTTTAATACTGTAATGGGTTCCTGCAACTGTAACATGACTGCACCTGCCCTTCTGTGTTCCGTTCATTGCGTTTCGTTTATTTTATAAGAACATTTTTTCGTTTTTCTATTGTAACACACCTTACCGGTTATTTCCAGTATTTCTATCAAAAATAAAAACGGGCAGTCATCTGAAACCAGCGATCTGCCCGCTATCTATTTTATGTTCCATTGAAATTATGCCAAACTTCCCCGCTCCCGCCCTGGCAGCCGCAGTCAATGTCCGGTTATGACAATACGTTGTTTCAATACACCTGTACCCAATGGGAGCATCACAATTCTGGAGGAATCGAACCCCACACCTGCTCTTCGGTGTAATCCATATGCGACTTGCGCTGTCGCCGCGCTGACATTCGCCCTGCTTCTGTTACCAACAAAATGCTGTCAGCAAAAATTATTCTAACAACTCTGTAATCCAGTTGTTTTCCTGCAGACGATTGTCCAAAAGGCGCAGTTTCTTGGCCATTTTGTCAATCTCCGCCTGCCAGTCTGCAACCGAAATGGCCGACTTCACTTTGATTTCTGTATTTCTTGCCCGATAGGCAGTCTGGCTTGCCGTATAAACAATGTCTTTATACAGATGGATTTTCAACGCAAGGGCATCCTTTTGCGCAATCAGTTCCGTCAACGTCTGTCCGTCCACTTTGGTTTCACAGTTTGTCTGATTAATATGGGCTACCAGATAAGCCAGACGGACAATCGCTGCATCCAATTCTTGCTTTAACAGTTCCGGTTCTTCCACAGGCTTTTCGCCGTCTTGTACCAAAACATTATTGTTTAAACGGGCTTTTAACTGCTCAATCTTTCGATTCAGGTCTGCTCTTTCTTGTAATGCCTCTGCAAGCTTCATCCTACTTCCCCCCCCTGCTCCAACACAACCGCTTACTCTTCCACCGGCGTTGCGGAAGCTGCCTGCACATGGGCTTCTACCCAGCTATGCAGTTCTTCCAGCCCTTGTCCGGTTTCGGCGGAAAACACCAGTATCTGCTGGCTTTTGTCGGCCTTTAGGCCTTCCCGCACCTGCTTGACGTGCTTCAGCCACTGGCCTTTGGAAATTTTGTCGCATTTGGTGGCCACCACCAGCACATCCTTGTGCATGTGCATCAGCCAATCGTACATGGCAATGTCGTCCTTGCTGGGTGGATGGCGCAAATCGACCAGTTGAATCACGCCGCACAGATTTTCCCGACGGGTCAAATAGTCGTCAATAAACCGGCCCCATTTTTCTTTCACACTCTGGCTCACCTGGGCAAAGCCGTAACCGGGCAAATCCACAAAATAGAAGGCATCCTGATTGATGCGATAATAATTCAAGGTTTGCGTTTTGCCCGGCTTGCTGCTGGTACGGGCCAGATTTTTACGATTGATAAATTTATTAATCAGCGACGATTTTCCCACATTAGAGCGCCCAGCCAACGCAATCTCCGGCAAATGGTCGGAGGGATATTGCTTGGGACCCACCGCGCTGATGACAAACTCTGCTTGTTTAATAATCATAGTTTACGCCTCCACTAAGGCCAAATCCAACACCTGCTGCAAATTCTGCACCGGATAAAACTGCAGCTCTTTTTGAATATCTGCTGGAATTTCTTCGATATCCTTCCTGTTTTCCTGCGGCAAAATAATTTTTGTGCAGCCGGCCCGATGGGCAGCCAGCACTTTTTCGCGAATGCCGCCCACCGGCAGCACCTTGCCCCGCAGGGTCAGTTCGCCGGTCATGGCAAACTCTTTGTGTACAGGTCGTTTGGTGATGGCCGAAATCACCGCTGTCGCCATAGAAATCCCCGCAGAAGGACCGTCCTTTGGCGTAGCGCCTTCCGGAATATGAATGTGAATGCTGTTTTTTTCAAAAAATTCAGCGTCAATGCCCAAATCGCTGCCGATGCTGCGCACATAGCTAAATCCTAAACGGGCCGATTCCTTCATCACATCGCCCAGTTGTCCGGTCAACAGCAGCTCGCTTTTGCCGGGGAAGGTGTTTACTTCAATGCTGAGCGTTTCGCCGCCAACGGAAGTCCAAGCCATACCGGTTACTTTGCCCACTTCATCCTGCAATTCTTCCAGGTTGCGCAGATATTTGGGCTTGCCCAAATACCGCTCCAGATTATGCAAATCCACCCGCACCAGCTTTTTCTTTTTGTCCAGCACTTCCCGGGCCGCTTTCCGGCAGATTGCCGCCAGCTGCCGTTCCAGGCTGCGCACGCCCGCTTCTTGGGTGTAATCGCGAATAATTTTCAGCATGGTGTTGGCAGAAATATAAACTTGCTTTTCCTGCAAACCATGTTCTTTTAATTGCTTGGGTAATAAATAACGCTGGGCAATCTGCACCTTTTCGTCTTCAATATAGCTGGATACTTCAATAACCTCCATACGGTCCAACAAGGGCTGCGAAATGGTTTGCAGCGAATTGGCGGTGGTGATGAATAACACCTTGGATAAATCGAAAGGCAACTCGATAAAATGGTCGCTGAAGGTATTATTCTGAGCCGGATCCAACACTTCTAACAAAGCGGAAGATGGATCGCCGCGGAAATCGGTGGTCATCTTATCAATTTCGTCCATCAGAAATACGGGATTGGCAGTGCCTGCTTCTATCATACCGCGAATAATGCGGCCCGGCATAGCGCCCACATAGGTGCGGCGATGGCCGCGAATTTCCGCTTCGTCCCGTACGCCGCCCAGAGAAATGCGCACGTATTTGCGGTTCAGCGCTTCGGCAATGGAGCTGGCCAGCGAGGTTTTGCCCACCCCAGGCGGCCCCACCAGGCACAAAATAGAGCCTTTGTTGTCATTACGCAACTGACGCACTGCCAGCGACTCTAAAATGCGGTCTTTTACTTTGTCCAAACCGTAATGATCCCGGTTTAGAATTTTCTCCGCGTGTTTTAAATCCAAACAATCCTCGCTATAGTGATTCCATGGCAATTCCAGCACCGTTTCTACATAATTGCGCAGTACCGAATATTCAGGCGACGTTGTGCCGACCTTTAACAACTGATTAATGCTTTTTTCAATTTTTTCTCGAATATCATCAGAAACCTGCAAAGAATTCAATTTATCTTTAAAGGCGTGGATTTCTTCAAAACGGCTTTCGCCTTCGCCTAGCTCATCGCTGATGACCTTCATTTTCTCCCGCAGATAATATTCCTTTTGGCTTTTATCTACCTGGGCTTTTACTTTTTCCCCCAACTGCCGTTCCAGTTCGGCAAAGCTGGTTTCCCGCACCAAAAGCTCCAGCATCTTATCAATACGGGTTTCCACATCCTGCTCTGCCAACAAACCGTAACGCTCTGGCAGCTGCACGTTCAGATAGCTGCACATCAAATCCAATTGCCGAATCAGCGGCTCGGCCTCCATAATCTGATTGAGCTGCTCTGCCCCCACACGGCTGCTTCGCTTGAGATAGCCTTCAAACTGATGCTGTAAAGCGCGGATTTTAATTTCCAGTTGATCCCTGTCATACTCCGGCTGAGGCAGTCTTTCATATATGGCAGTTATCTTATCTTCCCCAATGCGGTACTCCTGCACCCGCACCGGATACAAACCGCTCACCAGCACCCGCATACCTTCCGTCGGCAAGGTGATAGTCCGTTTGATTTTAGCCACTACACCGATTTCATATAAGTTATCAGCCTCCGGCAAGGTCGAATCGGCATTTTTCTGGAAAGCCAAAATGACTTCCGTGTTATTGCGGCTGCTTTCCTGCACAGCCTGCACAGAAAATTTACGTCCTAAATCCAGATGGCTTTCCGTATGTGGAAAAATTACCATGCCCCGCAGCGGCACCACCGCTAGGACCTGTTCCGCAGCCTCTTCCGCCATTTCCGGTAATTGCTGCGGCTGTTGATCTTCCTGCAATTCCTGTTCTAATACTTCTGTCATATACAAACCCTCTTCATCTTTGATCTGATTATGTAGCATACAGTTTAACGATTTTCTACAAAATTTGCAACAGGAAACAGGATTTTTCCTAAAATTTCTGCCATTTTTTGCACAAAATCGTCAAAACTAAACTGTTTTTTCGTATCTTATTTCAACAGCTACAACAAAAAGTCCTTTTTCTCTTTGTAATAGATGGCTTACCCGAAAAACAATGCTTTTACACAAATGAACGCCTCCACCTTCAATGTGGGATTTTGTATATGATATTTGCAATTTCATTTCGGTCAGTTTACAAGGAACTACACACGAGCCTAGAAACGGGCTGCTGACAACAGAACATCAAGCGCAGAGAAATTGCGAGATATTCAGCCCATTTATTCTCAACGGTTTTCAAACAGGATTGCCCCTTTGCACGATACTTTGTTCACAAAGTATCGTGCGTTGTATGCTCTTTCGACATTGGAAGTGACGAAAAATGGACAACGCCAATCCGAAATTAGGGCAAAATATATGGCGAATTGTCCATTATGTATGAGGGGCGAATCCCCGAATAACACATGCCGACCGATTTGTGTTAAAAGCTAAGCAAGGCTGGATAGCAGAAATCTGCCTCCAGCCTCACATTATTATCATAGAAGATCCGAATTTACAGAAAAATTTTCATACGCCTCACGAATTTTATTCTAATCCCAAAAATGTCGCTGCATTGTCATACATGACCTTCGGTAATGCTTCTTCGCTGAATCCAGCCTGTAGATAATAATCAACTGCCGCTTGAATATCTACAATGGGATAAGCAGAGCCATAGCAAATTTTATCCAGCAACATACAATTGGCTGCTTCTACATAATCTCTCCAACCTGGGGATCGCATCAAATATAAATCCGGCGCTACCCACACATTCCCACGATTGGAAGCTACATGACATACTTGCGTTACATAAGGCCAACCGCCATGCGTTAAGAATATTTTCAGTTTTGGAAAATCTCTGGCAATATGGTCGATATGCAGAGGCTGACAGTAACTGTAATCGGGTCCGATAAATCCTCCAAAAGCCATCATCAATGGAATCTGCTCTGTCTGGCATTTTTCGTAAATATAATAGAACCGTTCATCATCTGCATACATAGGCTGTTCGCTAAAGCCTGGCTCTACCATCAGGGCACGGCAAGGGCCGTTTACAATATAGGCGTCAATGATGCGCAGATTTTCCTTTTGCCCAAAAAACAAATCGACTGTCGGCACGCCAAAAAATTTGTTCGGATAGGCTTCACACAGTTTTGGCGCATCGGCGTTATCATTGTCTCCATTACGTACCCGAATGGGCGAAATAGCCTGTTCCACGCCAGCCGCATCCATTTCCTGCAGCAGCATTTCCATGGATCCCGTATCTAAGGACGGTGGTGTCGGCATACCAAATCGTCCTTTGGCCAGCTTTTTGGTGGCCTCTACCCGGTTGTTACGTTGATTATAAAAACCTCCCTTAAAACTTCCAAAGGGTGGCCGAATCCTGGTATCTAAAATTTTCATTATAGGTTCCTCCTTTGTATTGGTCACAAACACATTTTAAATTTCCAGACCAGCTTCAAAGCCTTCTCGCATATTATGATAGCCATCCTTTGTTTGTTTGGCATCGCCAGCCAAAACAATTCTATCTGCAAAGGCTTGTAACTCTTCCTGTAAGGTATTATTACTCCGCACACCAGCCGCAATTACCACCGTATCAATATCTGGAATGACAAACATTTCTCCATTTTTTTCCGCTAACACGGCATGCTGAGAAATGGCTGTTACCTTTGTAGCGGTGTGTAGTATCACACCTTTGTCAGCTAGCCGTTCTAACAGCAATTTTCTGGGACGGGCCGATGCATCTCCAGCGATTTCCGGTAACATTTCCACCACAGTTGCTTTGCTGCCATGCAAAGCGACATGGTCTGCTGTTTCAGCACCCACAGAACCGCCTCCAACAATTACCACATGCTTGCCAACATCCTTTTTGCCCAGCAGCACATCATTGGCTAATACAACGTGGTCGCTGTGAATACCTTCAATGGGCGGAAGTATAGCTTTGCTGCCAGTGGCAATGATAATTTTGTCCGGCTGTTCAGCCTGTACAAGTTCTTTTGTTAGGACTGTCTGCAATCGTACCTCTACACCTAGCTTCTGCAGTTGGCGTTTCTGCCAGATTATTAATGTAGCAAAATCCGTTTTTCCAGGCGGTACACAGGCGGCTAGCCACTGTCCGCCTAGTTTATCACTTTGCTCAAACAATACCACATGATGCCCTTTCATGGCAGCTGCAATGGCCGCTTCGCAGCCTGTAATACCACCGCCAGCTACATAAACTGTCTTAGGCTCGGTTGTCTTTTGCAGGTTATATACACTTTCATAACCAGTTATGGGATTGACCAAGCATCCCTTCGTACAACCCTGTAAGCAGCCAATACAGTAATTGATGTCCGTATACTGTTCTGCTGCAACTTTATTAGGAAAGTCAGGATCTGCCAAAGATGCTCTAGCCATTGTAACCAAATCGGCCTTTTCAGAAACCAGTATTTCCTCTGCCAAAAATGGATCATTGATACGCCCTACTCCAATAACGGGAATGTTTACCACCTTTTTTATTTCTGCTGCATGATCAATATAGCAAGCCTTCGACATACTGGAAGCAGGCGAAACAATATAATTAAAATCTCCGCCCTGCGAAACATGCAGTAAATCTGCACCAGCTTCCTCTAACCGTATTGCCATCGCTTTTGCTTCTTCAATGGTAATGCCGCCGTCCACGCCGTCAATAACCGACATTCGATATAAGACAGGAAACTCCTTGCCCACTGCCTGCCGCACTGCTTTAACTACATCCACCGCAAATTTGCTGCGTCCAACAATACTGCCACCATACTCATCGCAGCGTTTATTGGAAAAGGGCGATACAAAATTGTGAATTAAATAGCCGTGGGCACCATGAATTTCTACAGCATCAAAGCCTGCCGCTTTGACACGCCGCGCACAATCGGCAAATTGGGTCACAATCTCTTCTATTTCCTGTTTATTCAATTCGCGAGGAATTTCCGAAGGCGCTCCAGCAAATTTTAAAGCGGAGGGCGCTACTGGCTGCATACCATTATCACTTCTGACAATTCTTCGACCAGCATGATAAATCTGACAAGCAATTTTTCCTCCAGCAGCGTGTATCCGATCAGTCAACTGTTTATGGCTGGCTATTTGCTCATCAGAAAATAACCCCGGCAAATCCCGCGATCCTCCGACACCGGGCGCAATCACATAATCCTCAGGAATAATCAAGCCCCAGCCACCTTTGGCTTTGGCTTCGTGATAGGCAATAAACTGCTCTGTAGCATAACCATCTGCTTTACAAAAGCCTGTAACCATGGCAGATACTACCATGCGATTCTTTAAAGTCATTGTATTGATTGTAATTGGTTCCAATAGTTTTTTCATGTTGTCCATCCTTTCTGTCAAACACAGGAGCCTTGACTGCTTCCATTGGAGGGCCAAAGCTCCTTTTTTGAATCGTGCTACGCTATCCCAAGAAACCGCTTAGCGTTGCCGCACATAATCTTATCCAGCACCTCTGGTCTTATTTTTTCTTCATAAATTTTTACGCCCATGCGAAAATCAACCAAAGGATAGGCCGAGCCAAAGGTAATGTTATTGGTCAAGAGCCGGTTGGCCGCTTCTATATAATCCTGGCACCCCGGTGCATGGAACGAATATAAATCCGGCGATAAAAACAAATTTTTATTGCGATAGGCGATATGCAAGGTCTGCAACACATATGGAAAACCAGCATGATTTAAATTTAAATGTAGATTCGGAAAATCTTTTACCACCTGCAATAAACCCTCCGGTTTCTGCCAGATAAAATCGGTGCCAATAAATCCGCCATATCCATAAGAAATGGGAATATCATGTTCTGAACAGGTTTGATAAATGGGATATAGTCTCTCATCATCTATGGTCATCTTTTCTTTAGCCGTATCATGAGCCGGTTCCATATAAATGCCTGTACAGGGACCGTCCAGCACATAATCTTGTATTTCCTGTAAGGCTGCTTCTAAATCAGTTGGAATTAAAGTGGCAAAACCAATAAATTTATCAGGATACGCTTCTAATAATTGAGGAATATCCTCATTGCCAATGCCCCAGCCTCGTCTGGGAGCCGCAATAGCTAAGCCAATACCGGCCTCTGCCATTTCTGCCAAACACAGATCCATTGAAGCTTCATAAAATGACGGAGACAGCTTCATGCCAAATTGTTCCGCAAAATTTTCTCGCACCGCCCACTTTTCTTTGGCATAAAAGCCTTCAATAAAGCTTCCATAAGGCGGTCTTAACCGTGTATCGATATACATAACTAGTCCTCCTTCATAGATTTATAAAATATAAAATTTTTTCTTGTTGCAAGCCTGTCTATGGATTGTCTAAAACAGGCCCAAAAAATGCCACCAGGGAATCTGCACAATCCCAAACAGCAAGAATGTAAAAATTGATTTTCCGCCAAAGAACGCCACAAACTGTTTCATATTCATCATGCCGAACCCAAACAACACCAAATAAGCTGTTACTTCATGGGGCAAGAAAATCATATCTAGCGAATAAATTACAGTCAAAATGCTGGTCATCGGCGCATAGCCTAATGCATCATAAATGGAAGCTAATGCTGGAGACAACAGACTGCACATTGCCGCCGGTGTCAGTAACAAATTAGCCACGGAGCCCAAAACTAATACGCCAAAAGTCAAGCCAGTTTTTCCCAACGGCGCTAAAACTGGCATAGCAATCTGTGCAAGCAGAACACCTAAGCCTAAAGCGGTAGCTACTTGACCGATACCAATGCAGGCGCCAGCAAAAGCAAAGGTGCCAAAAAATTGTCTGATTTTCTTTAAGCATTCGGTAGATGCAATGTTAATACCAGGGAAGAAACAAAAATATGGTAACACCATAAATCCATAATTTAACGGAAATCCATGCACCGGCTGGAACATGATATAGCACATTAAGATTGCCAATAGAACTGCCGCTTTCTTTTCTGCCACGCTCATTGGTCCCATTTCCCGATGCATTCTATTGAAATATTCTTTTCCACCTTCAAACTGCACATCTTTCGTCTTAAAAACTTTCGTCACAACCCAAATAAACGCCAGTGCTACAAAAAATTCTGGGAAATTATACAATAAAAGCTGAATTGGAGTGATGGAAAAGTCCGGGTAAACAGTTTTCATCCCTTCGGTCAACAAACTCATATTAGAAGTCTGATACAAAAACACCTTTACGTTTAAAGCTGCCATTCCACCGACACCCATCATAATGGCGCCTTCTTTGGACATAGGCTTTAAATTCATTGCTTTACAAATTCCGTAAACAAATCCAATCATCAAAAAATAATGTCCGCAAAAACAAAGCTGTCCTAATACTACCCCAACGATATAAATTGCATATAAAGTCGCATTATAAGAGCCACCCAACCGCTTGATAATTACATACGAAATTCGTTTCAGAATGCCACACTCGTCCAAAGCTACCGTCAAAACATAAGCGCCTAAGATAATCCACAGCGTTTGTGTGGCATAACCTTTAAAGGCTGTTGCTGTGTCAGTTACTTTGAACACTACATAAGCGGTTGGCAACAAAATCGAAGGAATTAACATATCCATTAAGCCAAAGGCAATTACTAGGATGGCCATAATGCTCAATACTAAAAACATTCTGGCTTCGCTTGTAAAAGTTTCAGATACTGGAATCAATAAGATTAATAGCGGTAGTCCAACTGCAATCAGCCATTTCCAAGCATCGCTTGCATTCATTTTTATATGACTTGCCATAAATATTCCTCCTCATAATTTATGATGAACATAAAAACAAAACACATTAGCCTATTTTGAAATCTATCGTCCCTCCCTTCTTCTCTCGTTTTTTGCTAATGGTTTCTTCTTTCCTCTATCACTATTTTAATTAGTTTTATTTATAAAATCCATCAGTATATATTTTCAATAGCCACAGAGTTGCAATTAAAACTTGACACTCATAGTTTTCATCCTTATAATGGGTAACAAACTTATATAGTGTCATTGGGAGTTCAGGCGGTTATCGTCAAAGCTGGGAGGTCATTCTATATGCGGTTAGAACAATTGGAGCAACTAATCTTAATTTCAAAAGAAAAATCCTTTAACGCTGCCAGTGAAAATCTAAATATTTCACATCAGGCCTTGAATACATCCATCAAAAAACTGGAGGAAGAAATTGGAGTTCCTTTAATTAAACGGACGCATCGAGGTTTATCCTTTACGCCCGCCGGAGAAAAAATGGTGGCTTTTTCACGGAATCTGCTGAACCAATACTATGCCCTAGTGGAAGAGTTGCGGCAATCTATCCCTTCTGCCGAAAAACGACTACAAGGGAACTTGCATATCTATGCTACGTCTGTCTATATGATTTCCATACTGCCCGACACCATAAAAAATTTTAAATTACAACAAAAAGATATCAATACATTACTGTATACCTTAAATGCCAAGGCAATCATTGCGAAGATGGCAGCCAATCGGGATAATTCTATCGGTTTTATCAACATACCAGACCATGAGGAACGAGAAATAAACGCACTTTTGGAAAAACATCAATTACAATTTCGTCCTTTATTCCGCAGCAATATGTGTTTTTGTGTTAGTCATACATCACCATTTGCACAAAAAGGAAAACAATCGTTAAATACAATCTTTAAGAATCCCATGGTCATTCTCACTTCCTCCCAAGACGATGAAAGTGATATCACATCTTATACGCACTTCTTGAAAAAAACAAAAATTGCCCTAGCTACATCTTCTTATACAATTTGGCTTGATGCCGTCATGCAAAATGCAGGTATTGGTATGCTCTATGACATTGTCTTAGCACAAAATTCAACCTTAGCCAAAGACCTTGACAAAATTGCTATCATATCGACCAGAGAAAAAATTTCTGCTACCATGGGGTACATCACAGCAACTTCTTCTGAACTAGTTTCGTCATTTATTGATT
>CABUKW010000050.1 GCA_902492275.1 uncultured Peptococcaceae bacterium | reverse complement strand
TCATCACTACGGTTACACCGTTCAGTTCTGCGGTAACAGCCTGAGTAGCTTCATCATAAGCAACTTCAGCGCCGAAAGCTTCAGCCAATGCACGGAATGGTACATAGGTACGGTCATTCTGAATCATTGGAGCTGCGTCGATGGTGCCTTTTGCGTCATTGACGATGATTTCGTTGGAACCGATAGACATTACAACTACCTGACCTACGGAATCTTTACCTACTGCAAAAATCTGGGTACCGGTGTAGTAACGTACAACGTCTTTCTGTGTGTCAACATTTGTTTTTGTAACTTTAGCAACAGCCTGAATGGTAACGTTACCAACAGTGTTAGCGGTTACGTTCATTACAAAGGTACCTTCAGTCGTCAGTTTGTTGTCTGCACCGTCAGTGGATACAGATACTTTAGAACCTTCTGGTTTATCCAATACTACATAGCTTACAGCAGCATCTTTAATGTCGCTTCTATTCAGGGCAACTCTGTTACCTTCGCTATCAACGACAGATACTTTTACTTTATTATTAACATCAATAGCTAAAGTTTTGGTGTCAAATGCTAAAGCGGAAGCTTCATCGGCAACAGTCAAAGTAGCCTGAGCAGTCAGGTTATAACGGTCATCTACAGCTACAACTGTAATTTTGCTGCCAACATATTTATCGTCTTTTTTTACAGTTACTAAACCAGTTTCTGTGTCAAAATCTGCTACAGCATAACCGGTAGCAGCTAAATCCACTTTCTTTTTAGCAGATTTAGTTACGCCATTAGCATCAACCCATTCCAGAGTATCAATAGCTACTTGGCTGTCTAATTCTACTGCGTCAGCTTCATAAGTCAGATTCAAAGCAACTGGAGTGGTAAATTCTTTTACTTCAAAAGTTACAGTCACATATTTACCATTGTCCAGAACGACTTTCACTTCATAGGTACCTTCAGCTAAATCTTTTGTACCAGAATCCAACGCTAAGTTAGCTCTGTATACATTACCTTCAATAGCACCTTCATGAGCATCAGCTACTAAATATAAATCTTCATTTTCCAATTTAGAAGCAGATGGTTTAGATACAACTGCAACATATGGTTTGCAGTTAACATTTGCTTCACCATTTACTAATTTATCAGCTAATTTGCCGTTTATAGAATTAAATGCAGCAACAGCACCATTCTTTTCAGCCTGATCGGCTGTTACAGCATTACCATTCGCATCAGTAAACGTAAATTGAATTTTATCTTCCAAATCACTGGTAACATCAAATGGAGCAGTTGGAGCTTTTGCTACCTGAATATTATAAGCGCCAGTAGCGCCAACAGTTACATAGATAGTAGCTTCGTAAGAACCACATTTTACATAGATTTTATATTCGCCATCACGTACGCCGGCAATTTTGAAATCCACTTTACCTAAACGGTCTGTGGTGGCTTTTTCTTTGTTCAGTTCGATATTAGCGCTGCCAGTTTCAAATGTAACAGTTTCGCCTTTTACAGCATCGCCATGTTCGTCAACAAATTTCAGCGTAACGGTTTTGTCTGTTACATTGTTAGCTTTAACGCCTTCTACATAAAAGTCAACACCGTCTCCAAATGCTTTAGCCAAAACTCCGTCTACTTCAGTTTCACTATCATAAACCTTAGAGCTTTCTTCACCCTGTAAAGCGCCTTCAATTTTAGTTACATCTGGGCCAGAAACATAAATCATACCATAATCTCTGGAAGATGTAGAGGTAGTGATTTCAATTGTTTTCTGATCTGTTAATGTTCCTAATTTCTGGGCAGCATTAGAAAATGCTTCTGCTAAAGTTTTGTAGTCACTATTATCGGTACCATATTTTTCTTCACTAACAGGATTTTCAAAAGCAGCCTGCACAGTATATTTATCATCTTTAGTGAACTGGAAGTCATAATCATCGCCAGATACGACATCCGTCAATTCAAATACACCATATTTTGCAGTTTCGCCACCAAAAGTAACATTTGTGGTAGCTTCTTTAGATCCATCTTTTACAAACCATACATATACGGTTGTAGCTGCACCATCTGCTAAATCGAATTGAATGGTTACATCTTCCTTTACAGACGCTTCTGCATTTTTGTCGTCAGTGAAAACATAACTGTCATCAGCATCAGCGAAAGCAGCTACTGGCATTAATGTCATCATGAAGCACACCAATGTCAGAATTGCAAATAATTTTTTGTTTTTCAACTTATTTCCCTCCTAGGATATTTCTTGATCAGTTTTCTGTCGTGTCGGACAATCGGGGAAAACCCCGATAAATGCGCCTTTTTCATCATTGTCCACCACTGGTGGATATTCAAAACTCATGAGTTTTGAATAAAAAAGGAAAATGGGGCGACTTTGATGACTTTTTTGTTCAAGGAAACGATTTTTGAGAAGTAGGAGAGAAAAATTTTTATCAAAATAGGCAAGAAAAAATCGTGCATCAGAGAATACTCTTAATACACGATTGTGAATTTTTATGCAATTTTTAGCTATGCATAAGAAATGCATACGCTGTATGTTTTACAGTTGGAACATGATGTCAGCCACAGCGCCTGATTGGTCATAGGTGGGTTTGACCACGCTGCCGAATACTTCAGCGATAAAACGTACCGGTACCATGGTGCGGCTGTTGGCAATATAGGCGGGTGCGTCTAACGTTTTTTTCTCGCCGTTCAGTGTATAGGTGTCAGCACCGATTGTCATCACGATGGTGTTGTCGTTTTTTACAATCGTGATTTGCTGGGTGGCGTTGTTGTAGCTGCATTGGGCTTCAAATATGTCACTTAAAGCGCGCAGCGGCACATAGGTGCGGCTGTTTTGAATTTCTGGCGCTGCATCGGCATGTACCACATCGTTATTGACGATAATCTGCTGGGAACCGATAGACATGATGATAATTTTGCTGTCGGCTGTCTTTTCTGACTCTACCTGAATGGTGTGCAGGCCGGTGTAATATTTGGAAGCATTTTTTAGACGAATAAAGGTTTGTACTTCTACAGTGCCGGGCTTATCGCAGTTAAATGCCATTGTCAGCTTACCGCTGCTTTCCAATTCACTGTCATTGGCGGTATGAGCGCTCACCTTGGCGTCCTCCGGTTTGCTTTTGATGATGTAACTGACGGTGTCGATGGGTTGTCCCGGCGCCACGGACCGGCCTTCACTGTCGGTAATTTGTAAGTCGATACGGGCATTCTCATTTACGGTGACTGTGTGAACATCGTCAGCCAAAGCAACGCCGGTGCTGCCAAGCAGAAAAACGGCGGCCAGCAGTAAAATTAATCCTCTTTTTTGCAGGTTATGTTTCATGGGTTGAGTACCTCCCAATATCAAGTTTTATTTTCGATTTTATCAATTGGTGGTTTTATTATAGCATTATTTCCAAGGGAAAGGAATATTGAAATATACGGAAACTGTAGAATTTGTGTTAAGATTGCGTTGGCGCAAATAAAAATCCCCTGATTGCTTTCTGCCTACAGAAAAGCAATCAGGGGAATGTAGCGTCAAAACAAATGTTACATCCGTTCCGGCGTCGAAACGCCTAACAGGGTCAATACATTACGCAGTGTAATCCGTGTTGCGTTTACCAATACCAGACGGGCCTTCTTCAGCGGTTCGTCGTCGGTCAGCACGCGGCAGCTATTGTAGAAGCTGTGGAACATGGTGGCCAAATCGGTGGCATAGCGGGCCAGACGATATGGGGCCAGTTCTTCCGCCGCATAAGCGATTTCGTTGGGCAAATCGGCGATTTTACGGATTAATTCCAGTTCCGCTTCTTCTTGCAGCAGCGTTAAATCGCAATCAGCCGCTTTGGGCGTTGGCTGACCGGTGGCCGTTAAAATGCTGTTGATGCGGGCGTGGGCATATTGCACGTAGTAAACTGGATTGTCGCTGGATTGCTGTTTGGCCAAATCTAAGTCAAAGTCCAGGTGACTGTCTGGATTGCGCATGATGAAGAAATAGCGGGCAGCGTCTTTGCCAACGTCTTCAATCAATTCCTGCAAGGTGACATATTGACCAGTCCGCTTGGACATCCGCACCACTTCGCCGTTCTGGTACAGACGTACCAACTGCATCAGGATGATGGTCAGGTTCTGGGAATCATAGCCGAGGGCATCCATAGCGCCTTTCATGCGGGCTACATGACCGTGATGGTCTGCTCCCCAGATATTAATCACCCGCTTAAATCCACGGTCAAATTTATTTTTGTGATAGGCAATATCGGCGGCATAATAGGTTGGAATCCCGTTGGAGCGAATGAGTACTTCGTCTTTTTCATCACCGAAGGAAGTGGTTTTCAGCCACAGTGCGCCGTCTTTTTCATAGGTCATGCCTTTTTCGGTGAGCAAGTTCACCACATCGGTGATCGCGCCGCTTTCATGCAGCGTGGTTTCGCTGAACCAAACGTCATAATCTACGCCAAATTCATGCAGACCGTTTTTGATGGCCGACAATTTCTCTTCTAATGCGGTGGCAATCATTTTTTGCTGCCGTTCTTCTTCGGGCAGCTGCAAGTAGCTGTCGCCGACCTCTGCGATAATCCGTTTGGCTGTGTCGATGATATCCTGACCGTGATAGCCTTTTTCCGGGAACGGATAATCCACATCGCCCAGCTGCTGGCGATAGCGGGCTTCTAGGGACAAGCCCAAATTTACAATCTGGTTGCCGGCGTCGTTGATGTAGAATTCTTTGGTTACATCATAGCCGGCCATTTTCAGCAGATTGGCCAGCGAATCGCCCAATGCGCCGCCGCGGGCGTTGCCCATGTGCAGCAAACCGGTTGGATTGGCGCTGACAAACTCGATTTGCACTTTTTCGCCGCGGCCTAAATCTACCGAGCCGTAAGCGGTATCCTGCGTTTCTACTACCGGCAGAATGTCATAAATCCAGCTCTTGGAGAGATAAAAGTTGATAAAGCCGGGACCGGCGATTTCTACTTTTTCAATAAGCTTGCTTTCTTTGTCCAAACTATCCACAATGGCTTGGGCAATATCGCGAGGCTTCATTTTGGCCTGTTTGGTTAAAACCATAGCGGCATTGGTAGCAAAGTCGCCGTGGGCTTTATCCTTGGGAACCTCTACGATAAATGCAGGCAGCTCTGCATAATCAAAACGTCCTGCTGTTTTGGCTGCCGCAATCCCCTGCTCAATTTCAGTTCTCAATTGCTGAGTCACTTGTTCCACTAAGTTCATTATTTTCATTCTCCTGTCTAAATCAGAGTAATATTATAAACGCCTTCATAAATTCTTATTTTATCATAGAGTCTGCATTTCCTGCAACTTTTATCAGTGTTTTTCCGTAAGATTAGAGAAATTTTCTGTGCAGAGCGCAGAAAAAAATGGAGAATTCTTGTATTTTATTGTATAATTTTACTTATCTTAAAGGTTCATATCCATTCTCAGCATCATCTCTTTTTGTTTGCACAGCGCCGGGACAGTGATAGTGCGCCATTGTCCCGTAAACAATCTCAACCAAAAGGAGGAAGTTGAAACATGATCTATGGCTATATGCGCGTTAGCACGGTGGGACAAACCAAGGGAAACAGTTTAGAAGAACAAGAGCGGATTTTACGGATGAATGGCGCGATGATTCTTTATCAGGACGCTTTCACCGGCACAAAAACTTCCCGTCCCAATTTTAACAAGCTGTTAGAAATTTTAAAGGAGGGAGACACGCTGATTATCACCAAGCTGGACCGCTTTGCCCGTAATACGGTGGAGGGTATCAATGTGGTGCAGCATCTTTTGGAGAGAGGGGTACGGGTGAATATCCTGAACATGGGAACGGTAGACAACACGCCGACTGGAAAGCTCATCCTCACAGTTATGCTGGGATTTGCGGAATTTGAACGCGATATGATTATGCAGCGCACTTCGGAAGGAAAATCCATCGCGAAAACCAAGAGCGGCTATTGGGAGGGACGCCCGCCCAAGTATGATGAAGAAACGCTGGTAGAAGCTGCTTTGCTACTGGAAAGCTATACGTACCGGCAGGTCAGCGAGATGACCGGAATCAGCAAAAGTACGCTGCAGCGCATCCGAAAAAAATATGTAACGGGAAAGTATGATTGCTATGGTGAAACAGAAATGGTATAATAATATAGTTTTCAGAATTAAAATTAAATTATAACACTGGATGTGGAAGGAGTATTTTTGTATGGCAAAGAAAAATAAAAGCGCAGGAACTGGGAGCCGCAAAGGCAACGCCGGTATTAAGCTGGGCGTTAGTCTGTTTGTGCCGCTCATTCTGGTGCTGGGCGTAATACCGTTGATTGTGCAGCTACAACTGGTGCCGCTTTCTGCCGATGTTCGTGCCTTTTGGACACAGGATTCTGCGGCGGATTTCTTCTCTTATTATAAATCCAAAGCGTTGATTTTGGTAGTGATCTACATGCTCTGCGTGTTTGGCTATTATAAAGCGCAAGGGCTAAAAGATAAGCTGTTGCGGGATAAATCACTGTATCTGTATTTTGGCGCTATGGCTGTGTTTGCCTTATTCGCCCTGTTATCCACCGTACTTTCTGAGTATAAAAGCATTGCGGTGTGGGGCGGTCCGGAACGATGCGAAGGGATCATCATGATTTTAGTTTATCTGTTCCTTATGCTGTATGCCCTTTGGGCCTATCTGCACAAGCCGGAGTTCCGTTATATTGTGCTGCCTTTGGGTGTGCTTACCTGCATCACCGGATTTTTAGGCGTATTTCAGTTTTGGGGACATGATATATTTACTACTGAGTTCGGAAAAAGTCTGATTATTCCGGCAGTTTACCGTTCACAGGGCGAACTGAAAATGCTGTTTGAAAGCGGGAAAATTTATGGCACCATGTATCACTACAATTACATGGGCAGCTTTGGCGCTATGATGGTTCCTTTATTTCTGGTGCTGGCGTTGTTTGCCAAAGAACGGAAACAGCAGATTTTTTGCGGCGCAGTGACCGTTATCGCTTTGTTTGTGTTATTAGGCAGCACCTCCCGCGCCGGGATTATCGGTTTGGCTTTGGCAGCCGTCTGTTTTCTGATTATCTTCGGCAAAAAGCTGGTGCAGCATTATAAGGCTACCCTAGGCTGTGTGGCTGTATTGGTGATCTTTGTGGTAGGCGTCAATATCGCTACCGGCGGTTTGGCATTGGCCCGCATTCCCAGTCTGTTTAACGATATGAAGGCACTGGTATCCAGCAGCGATGTAGATTATCACGATGAAATTCCAGTCCGTCATATCGATTTGCAGGAGTCCTCGGCCACCTTTACCTTCCAGGACGGCACGCTGACCATTGAGAAAAACAGCAATCAGCAGCCGGTATTTACCACTGGCGATGGACAAACGGTAACGGCTCCGGCAGAAGATTGCAGCTTAACGGCCGGCAATTATCAAATGGAACTGCAATATTTGCCCATCAATGATGTGAACACACCGTTCCTAGGTATTTATTTGGGCGATAGCATTGAATTTATTTTGGGGCTGTATGATGATGGCTTCGCCTTTGTGGATAGCCGGATGAATAAAATCAATTATGTAGAAGCGCCGTCTATCGGTTTTCAGGGCAAGGAAAAACTGGGCTCAGCCCGCGGTTATATCTGGTCTCGCAGTCTGCCGATCCTGATGGACAGTCTGCTTATCGGTCAAGGGCCAGACACGTTCTTTGCAGAATTTCCGCAGGGAGATTTACTCGGTAAGCTGTATGCCTATGACACCACACAGATGGTTGTCGATAAGCCCCACAATCTGTATTTGCAAATCGGCATCAATGAAGGGGGCATTGCGTTGTTAGCCTTCCTGGTGATGATGATTGCCTATCTGATTGATAGCTTCCGACTGTACGCACTGCGTCGCGAATATGACAGACAGCAGATTGTAGGCGCAGCGGTGGCGCTGGCCATTATTGGTTATCTGGGCGCAGGCTTCTTTAACGATTCTATTGTGTCAGTAGCGCCAATCTTTTGGGTATTATTCGGGGCAGGCGTGGCGGTCAATCAACTGAACCGCAAGCAGACGCAAATGGAAGCAGAAGCGAAATAAAATAACATGGCAACTTATGAATTCTTTTTACAAACCACTCTAGTTTCGCCGTAGCAACTGTCGAAAAGATTTCATGCCATACAAACAAAACGCTGTTGAAAATGACATTTTATATGCGCATTTATCGGCAGCGTTTCTTTTTATTATTTTTTGTTCAAAGGCTGGTCGATTACGATTATTGAAGCATTATTGAAGTATTGTTGAAGCAAGGTGCGTTCCGCAGAGGTTCTCAATGAGGCTCTCTGCTTTTTTATGGGACCAGATAGCAGCGTTATGGCAGGAAAAAACTTTCGGTACGCCAGAAAATTAATTTGACAAACTAATTAAATGTCTGTATAATTGCTTTGACAAACTAAGTAATTACTTGACCATATAGTTTGCGAAATGGGGGAGCAATTGTGGATGCATTTTCTCAGGAGTTGAATGGTTTGTTATCGGATGCGTTCTGGTCGGTGCTGAAAATTGAGGAGCAGGCGGCCAGTATGGTGGCGCAGGGCGACTTGTCCATTAGTGAGCTGCACATGCTGGAAGCGGCTTCCAAAAATGAGGAACAAGGCAGAAGCATCAGCGCTCTGGCGGCAGATTTGAAAATCACGCTGTCGTCGGTGACAATTGCGGTGAATAAGCTGGTGAAAAAGGGCTATGTAGAAAAAATCCGTTCGGAGCAAGATGGCCGGCAGGTTTTTGTAAAACTGACCAAGCTGGGCCGCAAGGTAAATGCAGGGCATTTATATTTTCATGAAAACATGGTGCGCAATGTGAGCGAGGCCATGTCGGAGGATGAAAAAGAAATTCTGGTGCGGGCCATGAAAAATCTGAACAAATTTTTCAAGCGAAAACTTGAAACGAGGAATGAGGCATGAGTTTCACAATTTTAGGAACAGGCAGCGCTTTGCCTGCGCGCATTATCACCAATGAAGAGTTATCCCGCATGGTGGACACCAGCGACGATTGGATCCGCAGCCGCACAGGTATCAGTCAGCGACGGGTGTGCAGCAGCGAAAGCCTGACTGATTTGGCCTATCAGGCAGCATTGCAGGCGCTGGAAGATAGCCATTGCCAAGCCAGCGAGTTGGATTTGATTATCTGCGCTACCATCAGCGCCGACTATGCTACGCCCTCTTTGGCTTGCGTGCTGCAAATGCGCTTAGGCGCCCATTGTCCGGCTTTTGATGTAAACGCGGCCTGTACCGGTTTTTTGTATGGCTTGGATATTGCTGCCGGTTATTTCGCCCGCAATCCGCAGCAGAGGATTTTGCTGGTGGGAGCCGACGCCATGTCCAAATTGGTGGATTGGCAGGATCGCGGTACCTGTGTGCTGTTTGGTGACGGCGCTGGGGCTGCTGTACTGGGACCGGGCGATGATTTGCTGACCATTCAGCTTAACGCTAAGGGCGACATTGCACCGCTTTATGCGGCCAACGGCTGGGGCAACAGTCCCTTTCATCAGGCAGCGGAGCAGCAACAAAAGCCTTATCTGGTGATGGACGGTCAGGAGGTTTTCCGCTTCGCGGTCACTTCTATGGTGCAGACGGTGGAACAGGTGCTGCAAAGAGCAGGCGTGCGCAAGGATGAGATTGCCTATCTCCTGCCCCATCAGGCCAATATCCGTATCATTGACGCGGCGGTGAGCCGTTTAGGGCTGCCGCAGGAAAAATGCTTAACGAATATTGCGCTGCGGGGCAATACATCTGCAGCCTGCGTGGCCATTTTGCTGGATGAGCAAAATCGGGCAGGCCGATTTCAAAAAGGTGATTTGCTGGTTCTGACCGCTTTTGGCGGCGGACTGACAACCGGCGCATGTATTTTGCGTTGGAATCAATAATTTATTTTTAGGAGGAAATGAAACATGAGTACATTGGATAAAGTGGTAGAAGTTTTGGTAGAAGCCAAAGATTTAGAGGCCGACAAAATCACAGCAGAAAGCACTTGGGAGGAATTGGGCTTAGATTCGCTGGATACGGTTGAATTGGTGATGAACATGGAAGACGCTTTCGGCATTTCTCTGGAAATGACGGAAGATATGAAAACAGTTGGCGACGTGGTAAAAGCCATCGACGCAGCGAAATAGGTGACCATGATGATTCAGACACCGATTTGCGATTTGCTGGGCATCCAGTATCCGGTGCTGCAAGGCGGTATGGCCTGGATTGCCGATGCGGCATTGGCCGCGGCGGTATCCAATGCCGGCGGTTTAGGCATTATTTCTGCGATGAATGCCGGAGGCGATTGGGTACGGGAACAGATTGGCAAAGCAAAATCGCTGACAAATAAGCCTTTTGGCGTCAATATTATGCTGGCCAGTCCCCATGTGGAAGAAGTGGCCCGTATTGTGGCGGAGGAACAGGTGGCGGTGGTTACCACTGGCGCAGGCAATCCGTCCAAATATATGAAAGATTGGCTGGCGGCTGGCATTCAGGTAGTTCCGGTAGTGGCCTCCACGGCTATGGCTAAGTTGGTGGTACGCAATGGCGCCAGCGCTGTGATTGCCGAAGGCGGCGAATCCGGCGGTCATGTAGGCGAGTTGACTACCATGGTACTGGTACCCCAGGTTTGTGATGTGGTAGATGTGCCGGTTATTGCGGCCGGTGGCATTGCCGATGGCCGCGGCGTGGCGGCGGCATTTTATCTGGGCGCTGCCGGCGTGCAGATGGGCACCGCTTTCTTAGTGGCCAAAGAATGTAATGTGCATCAGCATTACAAGGAAAAGGTGCTGAAGGCCAAGGACATCGACACCATGACCACTGGCAAGCGGCTGGGCCATCCCGTGCGGGTTCTGAAAAATCCGTTTTCTCGTGAATATGCCAAGCGGGAATACGACAGCAGCATTACCGATGAACAACTGGAACAGTTTGGTGCAGGCGCATTGCGGCGGGCTGCCGTAGAAGGCGACGTACAGCAGGGATCCTTTATGTGTGGGCAGATTGCCGGTATGATTCACGAAGAACGGACAGCTGCCCAAATTATAGACGGGATTATGGCGCAGACCGAACAGATTTTAACAGGAGGATGTCCATGGGTAAGGTAGCGTTGCTTTTTGCCGGTCAGGGCGCTCAATACCCTGGCATGGGGAAAGACTTTTACGAACAGGATGCGGCAGCGCGAGAGGCCTTTGCAAAGCTGGAACAGCAGCGGCCCGGCACCTTGCAGCAGTGTTTTACCGGCAGCAAAGAGGAATTATCCCTCACGCAAAATACCCAGCCCTGCCTGTTTGCGGTGGATTATGCCATTGCCAAGGCTGTAGCGCAGGCTGGCATTCCGGTAAACGCGTTGGCAGGGTTTTCCTTAGGAGAAATTCCGGCGTTGGCCTTTGCCGGCGTATTGGATGTGGAACAGGCTTTTGCGTTGGTATGCCGCCGGGCGACGGTAATGCAGCAGGCGGCGGAACAACATCCGGGCGGTATGCAGGCCGTCTTGAAATTGTCGGCAGAACGCATTAGCGAATTGGCTGCTCCATATAGCGATGTGTTTCCGGTCAATTATAACAGTCCTGAACAGACTGCGGTGGCGGGAAATCCAGAACAGCTGCAGGCCTTTGCTGCCGATGTAAAAGCAGCAGGCGGCAGAGCCGTTCCCTTGGCAGTCAGCGGCGCTTTCCACAGCCCTTATATGGACAGCGCGGCAGAAGCGTTGGCCGACTATGTGCAGACAATAACCATACAAGAAGGAACCTGCGCTGTTTATGCCAATTATACGGCCCAGCCTTATACGACGGCTGCAGCCAGAGCTTTGATTGCCAGTCAGGTCAATCACCCAGTACAATGGGTGAAAACCATTCGACAGATGCTGGCTGACGGCGTAGATTGTTTTATTGAAGTAGGGCCGGGCAAAACCCTATCCGGTCTGGTGAAAAAAATAACGACTGCCGCTCAGGTCTACAAAGTAGAAAACCTAGACGACCTGGCAGCGTTGCAGCAAAGTAGAGAATAAAGGCAGGTATGCCAAATGTTAAAAGATAAAATTGCGTTTGTAACAGGGGCTTCCAGAGGCATCGGCAAGGCCATTGCGCTGGAGATGGCCCGAAACGGCGCTGATGTGGCCATTTGCTATAGCTCCAACGAGCAAGCGGCAGAAGCAGTTTGCGCAGAAATCCGCGCATTGGGCCGCGACGCTCAGGCCTATCGCTGTGATGTCAGCGACTATCAGCAGTGCAGCGATACGGTGAAGGCGGCCCTTGCCCATTTCGGCAAGCTGGATATTCTGGTCAACAATGCCGGCATCACCAAAGATAATTTATTGCTGATGATGAAAGAAGAAGAATTTGACCGCGTAATCGCCACCAATTTAAAAGGCGCGTTCCACATGATGAAGCATGTCGGCGCTCACTTTTTAAAGCGGAAGCAGGGCTCCATCATCAATATCGCTTCGGTATCGGGCATGATGGGCAACGCTGGGCAAGCCAATTATGCGGCGGCCAAAGCGGGCCTGATTGGATTAACCAAAACGGCGGCTAAAGAGTTGGCGGCCCGCGGGATTACCTGTAATGCCATTGCGCCGGGATTTATTACGACTGATATGACCCAGCAGCTCAGTGACAAACAGAAGGAGGCGGTCATCAGCGCTATTCCGCTGAAACGGATGGGACAGCCGGAGGATATTGCCCATTTGGCAGTCTTCTTAGCCAGCCCGTTGGCAAGCTATATCACAGGGGAGGTCATCAAGGTCGATGGAGGAATTTACATTTAAGTGGCCGGGAGCAGGCTTGGCCATCGGCGATTTGCAGATACCTGTCCCCATTGTACAGGGCGGTATGGGCATTGGCGTTTCCGGTCGCAGGCTGGCCACTGCTGTGGCCAATCAGGGCGGCGTCGGCGTGATTTCAGCGGTGGGTCTGGGCTATCTGGGCTTGCCCTGTGAAATCCAAGCGCAGGAAGGCGACAGCCATAACGTCACCATGCTGCGGCAGGAATTGCGCAAAGCCCGTCAACAGACCAAAGGCGTGCTGGGCGTTAATATTATGGTGGCCATTCGGGAATTTACTGAAACAGCGCGGGCAGCTATCGAAGAAGGCGCTGATATTATTTTTGCCGGTGCAGGCTTGCCGCTGAACCTGCCTGCTTGCTTAACAGAGCAAGCTAAGACCAAGCTGGTGCCTATTGTATCCTCTGCCAAAGCGGCCAGACTGATTGCCAAGCGCTGGATGAGCAAATATCACTATGCGCCGGATGCGTTTGTGCTGGAAGGGCCTAAAGCTGGCGGACATCTGGGCTTTACTTTGGAGGAAATCGATCACCCCGATTATCAGCTGGAGGTCTTGCTGCCGCAAGTGGTAAAAGCGGCGGAAGAAATCAGTGTAGAAGCAGGCAAAACCATTCCAGTAATTGCTGCCGGCGGCGTTTATACCGGCGCTGATATTTTCAACATGCAGCAGTTAGGCGCGGCGGCCGTACAGATGGCTACTCGCTTTGTAGCTACCGAAGAATGCGACGCTGACGATGCCTTTAAGCAGGCCTATCTGCATTGCGCGCAAGAAGATATCGCGATTATTCAAAGTCCGGTAGGCTTGCCGGGCAGAGCGATTTTTAACGATTTTCTGGCACAGGCCAAAGCAGGTTTGAAACGGCCTAAGGTTTGTGCGCGGCATTGTATTACCACTTGCAAAGAGGAGGCCAGTCCCTACTGCATTTCGTCGGCGCTGCTTCATGCAGTGCATGGCCGCTTGGATCAGGGCTTTGCTTTCGTGGGCGCTAACGGCTATCGCATTGATAAAATTCTCACAGTGCCTGCCCTGCTGCAGGAGCTGGCTGAGGGCTATGCGCAGCAGTTGGCTGCGGAATAGGAGGTTTACATGAAACGTGTTGTAATAACAGGGATGGGCGTTATCTCGCCAGTAGGCAATGATGTGCCGTCCTTTTGGAATAGTTTGGTTGCGGGAACCTGCGGCATCGGGCCAATTACCGCTTTTGATACTGCCGCATATAAGGTGAAGCTGGCGGCGGAGGTGAAGGATTTTAATCCGTTGCTGTATATGGATAAACAGGAGGCTCGCAAGCAGGACAAATTTTCCCAATATGCTGTGGCTGCAGCATCGCAGGCTATGACCGACAGCGGGCTGCAAAGCGGTGAAAATATTGATCCCTTCCGCTTGGGCGTGTATATCGGTACCGGTACTGGCGGTATGCAAACATTTTTGACTGAGTCGGAAAAATTGTTGGAGAAAGGTCCCAGCCGTACGTCGCCATTTTTTATTCCCATGATGATTGGCAATATGGCGTCCGGCAATGTGGCGCTCAAATTTCAGGCCAAAGGGCCGTCGTTGCCGATTATGACAGCCTGCGCCACCTCCACCAACGCTATCGGCGAAGCCTATCGCGCCATCAAGCATGGCTATGCCGATGCGATTATTGCCGGCGGTACGGAAGCCACCATCGTGACACTGGCCGTGTCCGGTTTTACCAACTGCATGGCATTGACGCAAAATCCTGATGCAAACAGTGCGTCCATTCCCTTTGATAAGCGGCGCAGCGGCTTTGTCATGGGCGAAGGCTCCGGCATTGTCGTTTTGGAGGAATACGAGCATGCAGCAGCGCGGGGCGCTCATATTTACGGCGAGGTGTGCGGCTATGGCAACACCAACGACGCCCATCACATGACTGCGCCCGACCCCGATGCACTGGGCAGTTCCAGAGCTATTCAGATGGCGGTAAAAGAAGCTGGTATCAACGAGGCCGATGAACTTTATATCAACGCCCACGGCACCAGTACGCCGATGAATGATAAAACCGAAACCAAAGCAATAAAGCTGGCCTTAGGAGAAGCTGCGGCCCGCAAGGCCCATATTAGTTCCACCAAATCTATGACCGGCCACATGCTGGGAGCCGCCGGCGGCGTGGAAGCCATTGCCACTGTATTAGCCTTGCAGCATGGCGTGATTCCTCCCACTATCGGCTATGCAGAGCCAGATCCTGACTGCGATTTGGATTATACGCCCAATCAGGCGGTGCAGGCTGCTGTCACGCTGGGCATCTCTACTTCTCTGGGCTTTGGCGGACATAACGGCTGCTTGGCTTTTCGTAAATTTGAACCATAGGAGTCATGCTTTATGAAGATAGAAGAAATTAAAGAGCTGATTCAAGCATTAGAACAGTCCACGCTGACCTCTTTAGAGGTGAGCCAGGGCAGTGACAGTGTGCGGCTGGAAAAAAATTATGCGGCGGCAGTTGGGCAGACCGCTCCAATCAGTACGCCGGCTTCGGCAGCGCCAGCCGTTGAAACAGCAACGCCAGCAGAGCCGACACCAGCGCCGCAGCCAAAAGGCAGCGCTGTCACCAGCCCCTTAGTTGGTGTGTTTTATGCGGCAGCTTCGCCGGAGGACGCGCCCTTCGTTACAGTGGGCAGCTCCGTCAAAAAAGGCGATGTGCTGTGCATTGTAGAGGCTATGAAGCTGATGAATGAAATTACCGCCGAAAAAGACGGCGTTGTTACCCAAATCTGCGTGGAAAACGGTCAGGTCGTAGAATATGGCCAGCCCTTGTTCTATCTGGCCTAGGAGGATATTCCATGAAACGTGATGAAATCAAAAAAATTCTGCCCCACCGGGAGCCCATGCTCTTGATTGATGAAGCCAATCTGCTAGATGAAACTACCGCGGAAGGTTTTTATACTGTGCGGGGCGACGAATATTTCCTGCAAGGACATTTTCCCGGCAATCCGGTGGTGCCAGGCGTTATTCTCTGCGAAATTATGGCCCAGACCTGCTGTGTGCTGATGGGAGAAAACGGGAACAACCAAGGTATGACGCCCTATTATACCGGCTTGAATAACGTAAAATTTAAGCATCCTGTGTTGCCCGGCGATACCATTCGCATGGAGTGCAGCTTGCAGCGGGTGAAAAAGCCCTTTTATTTCGCCAAAGGCACAGGCACCGTCAACGGCAAGGTATGCCTGGTGGGTGAGTTTTCCTTCGCCCTATTGCCTGCCGATGAAAAAAAGTAATTGGGTTGTCTGTGTGACAGACTTTTAGGAGATTGGTGCTATGTTTTCAAAAATATTAATTGCCAACCGCGGCGAGATTGCGGTGCGCATCATTCGCGCCTGTAAAGAGATGGGCATTTCCACCGTTGCCGTGTATTCCGAAGCCGACAGAGAAGCCTTACATGTCAGTCTGGCCGACGAAAGCGTCTGCATCGGGCCGGCGCAGGCCAAGGACAGCTATCTGAACATGACGGCCATTCTATCGGCCGCTATTGTAACAGGCGCGGAAGCCATCCATCCCGGATACGGCTTGCTCTCGGAAAATCCCAAATTTGCAGCGCTGTGTCAGGAATGCAATCTGGTTTTCATCGGACCTGACGCGTCTATTCTTCGTTTAATGGGCGATAAGGATCAAGCCCGCAAAACCATGCGGGACGCCGGCGTGCCGGTAATTCCCGGCGGCGATGTGATGGAAACGCTGGAGGAAGCCCTTGCCGCTGCCGATACAATCGGCTATCCATTGTTGATTAAGGCCCGGTCCGGCGGCGGTGGGCGCGGTATTCGGCGGGTAAACAGTCACGACGAATTTACCGCTGCCTATAAAACAGCCAGCGCCGAAGCAGAGAGCGCTTTCGGCGACGGCGCCGTTTATCTGGAAAAATTTTTGTATCCGGCTAAACATGTGGAAGTACAGATTTTGGCCGACAAAGAAGGCAACGTGATTTGCTTGGGCGAGCGGGAATGCTCCATTCAGCGCAAAAATCAGAAGCTGTTGGAGGAAAGCCCGTCGCCGGCGCTGTCAGAGGCAACGCGGCAGCGTATGCAGGAAACGGCTGTGCAGGCTGCCAAGGCCGTGCATTACGAAAATGCCGGAACATTAGAATTTTTGGTAACCGCGCAGGGCGACTTCTACTTTATGGAGATGAATACCCGTCTGCAGGTGGAACATACTGTAACCGAAATGGTAACAGGCATTGATTTGGTAAAGTGGCAAATTCGCATTGCTGCAGGCATTCCGCTGTCCATCACCCAGGAAGAAGCTCGGGTAGAGGGCTGCGCCATCGAGTGCCGCATTAACGCCGAGGACAGCGCGCAGAACTTTCGGCCCTGCGCCGGCCGGATTACCACGCTGCATATTCCAGGCGGGCCGTGGGTACGGTTTGACACCGCCATTTATCAGGATTATCAGATACCGCCCTTTTATGATTCGATGATTGGCAAGCTGATTGTGCATGCAAAAACGCGGGAAGAAGCCATTCGCAAAATGCGGGCGGCTTTGTGCGAGCTGGTGATTGAAGGCGTGGCCTTTAACAGTGATTTGCAGCTGAGTATTTTAGAGGATCAACGGTTTATTCAGGGCGATTACTACACAGACTTTATGGAACATTTTCAGCCGAACTTCTAAACAGAAAGTGAGGAATCCTTATGCTGAAAAAAAGCTTATTCCGAAAACCGAAGAATGAACTGGAATATCAGGGAGAAAGCAAACAGCAGCGCCCGTCGGTACCCGATAATCTATACGTGTCCTGCCCCGAATGCAAGCAGACCTTATTAAAAGCCGAGGTGGAAGAAAACAGCTTTGTTTGCCCCAAGTGCGGCTATCATTTCAAACTGCAGGCCCGGCGGCGCATTCAATTATTGGCGGATACCGACAGCTTTCAGGAGTTAGACGCCGGATTGCAGCCTGTGAATAGGCTGGACTTTCCCGGTTATGATGAAAAATTGCTTGCGGCCCAGCAAAAAAGCGGCGAACTGGAAGGCGTGATTTGCGGTACAGCCAAAATCGGCGGTTATCCTGTGGCTTTGTTTGTGATGGACCCCGGGTTTATTGTGGGCAGCATGGGCGCTGTGGTAGGCGAAAAGATTACCCGGCTGTTTGAATATGCCGCTCAACAACGGCTGCCAGTTGTCGGCTATACAGTCAGCGGCGGCGCCCGCATGCAGGAAGGTATCCTGTCGCTGATGCAGATGGCCAAAACCAGCGGCGCAGTGAAATTACATAGCGACGCCGGCCTACTATACGTGACGGTACTCACCAACCCCACCACCGGCGGCGTGACAGCCAGCTTTGCCATGGAAGGCGATATTATCCTGGCCGAGCCCAAAGCATTGGTGGCCTTCGCCGGTCCTCGCGTTGTTGAGCAGACCATTCGGCAAAAGCTGCCCAACGGCTTTCAGCGGGCTGAATTTTTGCTGGAAAAAGGCTTTATAGACGCCATTGTGACCCGTAATCGGCAGAGGGATTATTTGACGACCGTATTGCGCTTACATGCAGAAGGAGGTGCGGGCCGTGACTGAATTAAAAACAACCTCAGAAAAAGTCGAAGCTTATAGCCGCGTACTGGCGGCGCGGGCCAAAGGACGACCCACCAGCCAGAGCTTTATTGAAAATTTAACCGAAGATTTTCTGGAGTTTCACGGCGACCGCCGTTTTGCCGACGATGGCGCTATTATCGGCGGCGTAGCCCGCATTCGCGACTTGCCGGTGACCGTTATCGGCATCGAAAAAGGCCGCGGCCTGCAGGAAAGTATCCGGCGTAATTTCGGCGTAGCCCATCCTGAGGGATACCGCAAAGCACTGCGCTTGATGAAGCAGGCAGAGAAATTTCACCGGCCAGTGCTTTGTCTGGTGGATACCTCCGGCGCTTACTGCGGCATCGGCGCCGAAGAACGAGGTCAAGGGCAGGCCATTGCCGAAAATCTAATGGAAATGATGACGCTGAAAACGCCGGTCATTTCACTGTTAATCGGCGAAGGCGGCAGCGGCGGCGCGTTGGCTTTGGCTGTAGCAGATCAGGTTTGGATGCTGGAAAACGCTATCTATTCGGTGATATCGCCAGAAGGCTGTGCCAGCATTCTCTGGAAGGACGCCAAAAAAATGCAGGAAGCGGCCCGTTATCTCAAGCTGACAGCTCAGGATTTGTTGGAATTAGGCGTGGTAGAACAGGTCATTGCTGAAAGCTCCTCCAAGGATTTCAGCAGCGTGTACAGCACCGTAAAAGCCATGCTCTATCAGCAATTTACAGAAGCCTTACAAAAACCAACAGAGGTGTTGCTAGCAGAGCGGTATCAGCGTTTCCGCCGAATTGGAAATTGTCAGGAAACGGTCTAACAAAACAATAAAACTGAATAACAAAATCGTGTTTTCTACGGCAGAAAACACGATTTTTTGTTTTTGCCAGAGATTTCTGTATTTTGTGCGGTAGATACATTGTAGGGTGCGATGCCGCTAGCGCGTTTGAAGCGCGAATGAAGCACGTTTTTCTGTGCGAATGCGCTGGAAACAGTCCGTTGGTTATTAGGCCAGTTTTGTCATCCTGAGCGGCAGCGAAGGATCTTCTATCTGTTTTTATGTTCTGAAAAAT
>CABUKW010000049.1 GCA_902492275.1 uncultured Peptococcaceae bacterium | reverse complement strand
CAATGACCGGTTTATTTGGAATAGCCTGTGGGAACGGTGTATAAATTGCAGTCCGTTTCCGTAGGTTCATGTTGAATTCATCGTCGGCTTTCCCTGGACATTTGGTCATACAGGTACCGCAGCCAGTACATTTTTTCAAATCCACAGAACGGGCTTTTTTACGAATGGTCACTTCAAAGTTCCCTACATAGCCGTCCACATGTTCCAATTCCGAATAGGGAATCAGATTAATGTTTGGATGGCTGCTGGCTTCTACCATTTTTGGCGTCAGGATACAAGCAGAACAGTCGATGGTTGGGAAGGTCTTATCAATTTGAGACATTTTCCCGCCGATGGAAGGCGTCCGTTCCAGAATATCTACCTGATAGCCATTGTTGGCGATATCCAGTGCGCACTGAATACCGGCAATCCCGCCGCCGACAACCAGCGCCCGTTTGGTTACAGGGGCATGCCCCTTCTGTAATTCTTCGTTTTTGCATACCTTGGAAACAGCCATTTTTACCAAATCGATAGCTTTCTGGGTAGCCTCTTCATTTTTGCCGGCATGTACCCAGGAGCAATGTTCACGGATATTGGCCATTTCAAACATATATGGATTTAAGCCAGCTTTCTCAACGCAGGCACGGAATGTTTTTTCATGCATACGAGGAGAACAGGAGGCTACAACAACACGATTCAGTTTGTGTTCTTTGATGGCGTTTTGAATCATTTCCTGACCAGGCTCGGAACACATATATTTATAGTCTGTGCTGTACGCAACACCAGGATACTCTCTTACGCTTTCTGCTACCTTGGCACAATCAACAACAGCGCCGATATTGGAGCCGCAGTGACAAATAAATACCCCTACTCTTTCCACTATGCTTCACCGCCTTCACTGGTTTTTCCGATTTTTGTCAATGTTGCTTCTGCAGGGATGAAATGTCTGTTAATCCCCAGTTCTTTAGGTTCCATCCCCAACGCAATGCCAATCAATTCCGTAATGAAATAAACTGGCATATTATATGCGCCGTTTGTTTTACTCAACTGAACCTGACGCATATCCAAGTTGGAATGGCACATTGGACATGCCGTTACGATACAATCTGCACCGGATTTTTTGGCAGCGTCCAGAATTTTCTGCGTCATATCCAGCCCTACATTGGGGCGGCAAGCCGTTAAGCTGGCGCCGCAGCATTCTGTTTTGAAGCCCCATGGAATTACTTCTGCGCCCAGCGCTTTCATAATTTCATCCAAGCTGATTGGATCTTCAATATCATCACAGGCCAGTTCTGGCGGACGAACCATCAGGCAGCCATAATAAGTCAGAACCTTCAGGCCCTTCAGAGATTTTGTAGCCTTTTCGGCAATCTTGGCAGGTCCTAAATCACGATAAAAAATATCGGTCAGATTTCTGGCTTTGCTTTTCCCAGTATAAGGACGGCCAATGATTTCTTCAATTTTTTCTCTGGCTTCTTCCGATTTTGTCACTTCAATTTCTACTTTTTTGCTTCTGCCATAGCAGGCTGCACATGGAATTGCCACGTCCAGACCGGCTGCTTCTGCAATAGCCATATTACGGGCAGGCAGTGCCAGAGAAATCCAGTGGCCTCTGGCATGGGCGCTGCTGGCGCCACAGCAGTTCCAGTCCGGAATTTCAACCAGATTAATGCCTAACGCTTTTGCGACTGCTTTGGTGGACATATGAAATTCAATCCCTGTCGATTCCAGGGAACATCCAGGATAGTATGCGTAATCCATTATTTATTGCCCCTTTCTTCCCGATCCATTGCTTCTGCTTTGGCAATCAGAGATTTAATTTCATCCATGTTTTTAGATTTATATGGAATCAGCTTTAATTTCTGCTTCGTGATATAAGGAATGCCGAAAGAAGTATCCTGGAACAGTTTCCCGGTGGAAACGTTACGGCCGACAATCAGACCAGGTTCGTACATTCTGCCGATACTCCCGATAATCCCCATCCACACGCTGTGGAACTTATCCACATTCTTTTCTGCTACATAACCATGTTCCTTGGCCATAATTCGCAGGGTTTCCATTACCTGAGCAACGTCCACCCCTTTTGGACATCGTGTCGTGCAGGTTGTGCAGGAAGCACACAACCAGATTGCATGACTCTTCATGGCATCTTCAATCAGCCCCATCTGGGCCAGACGCATTACTTTGTTGGTTGGAATGTCCATATGGTCGCCTACCGGACAGCCTGCGGAACATTTCCCACACTGATAGCATTTGGAAACATCCACGCCGCTCCGTTTGAGGAACTCGCGTTTCAGTTCTTCATTTTGCTTTTGCTTTTCATTCAGCGTCAACAGTACCACTCTCCCTTTATATTTTACTTTTACTTAAATAATACTTCTTGTAAAGATTAAGCTGAATTTATTATATAATATCAATAAATAAAAATCTACAGTCATTCGTGAACACCAGCACAAAATTTCTTGTACAGGCTTCATTAAGCCATTTTTCAGGATTAAACAATTTTAATTTTTGACATTAAACTTGTTTATATGACTATAGATTTTATCTATGGAGCAAATTTATAGAATACATTTACAGATTTTTTTCTTAATTTGCTATACAATATAAACTATTTTTAACCTATTTCTCAAAAAATAATGTCTTTGTACTTCAAGAAAAAAGCCGCTTCGCCTGTTTAAATCCATTGTTCTCCAAGCAAATGCAATATGCGTATCATTGCTTGTGAATTCGAGTGCAAGCCAGTTTTCAACTTTTTTCTGCGCAAAAAACGCTACAATTCTGTCATATTTTTTAAAAAAATATGGCCTTTCATCTAATATAACCAACTCCTATTTTCAGAAGTTCCACGTAAAGTCTTATCTTGATATCGTGAAGTGGCAGCAAAAATATGTTTTACCTTTGTTTCGCAGCACAAATGCAAGCTGCAACAACTCTTCATGTTCTTTGCAAAGCATTTTACTGTATCCTCCATCTTCTTACCAAGATAAAAATCTTTCCTGCATGCGCTGCAAGATTAAAACTTGTTCTAACAGGGTATTTATTAAGAAAGTAGTTTTATTTTATAAGAAATTTTACACGAAAAGAGGCGAAAAACATGAAAGATTTGGCGGTCTTATTGCAACAACTTGACCAGCAGCAACTTTTAGATTGCTGCAAAAGTCTGACGGCTGTGGAGAATAAAGCGGAAGGCATGTATTTGGGGCAAACCGTACAATGGCTCCGCGCAGAAGCAGGCGATGAACAGTTTTATCAATTTGAAACCTTGCTGAATGCCGAATGCCGCCGCTGGTATGCGGAACACTGCTGAAAAAGAAAGGCTATCATAGCAGGACGGAACCGTTCTTTCCTGCATAGGATAGCCAATTTTTATGTGATCTGTTTATTTTTTATCTGGTCTGCTGCCTGGTTTTACAGCAGGAATGCCCTGCTTGCACATTGGGCAATCTGATGGGTCAAAGGTTTGGAATTCAAATTTAATCAAGGATTGGAACGGCACTTTTAATTTTACCGTATTGCCGGCGGTGCGGTCAATGATCGAGCCGGCTGCAATCACATTGCCGCCCATGCTCTGCACCAATTCCACAACTTCCTGTGCGGAACCGCCGGTGGTGAATACATCTTCAGTAATCAGCACTTTCTGACCTGGTTCTACAGTAAACCCCCGGCGCAATGTCATCACACCCTCCTGCCGTTCCGCAAACATCGCAGGCACATCTAAGGCGCGGGCTACTTCATAGGCTACTAAAATTCCGCCAATAGCGGGCCCAATTACCACATCGGGCTTATTATCAGCAAATTTTTCAGCCAGCGCACTGCAAACCTTTTCCGCAATGCGCGGATATTTCAGCAACTGGGAACACTGTACATAGTGGTCGCTGTGCAGCCCCGATGTCAAACGAAAATGTCCTTCTTTCAAAGCACCTGTTTCTTTTAAAATCTGTAATGTTTCTTCGTACGTCAAACTCATTCTGCAACGCCTCCAATTTCTTCGACAATTTTTAATGCTGCTTCTTGTGGATTTTTTGCTTTGGTAATCGGACGCCCAACTACCATATAATCAACACCAATCTTAATAGCATCAGATGGTGTGGTGATACGCTTCTGGTCGCCTTTCGCCGCCCAAACCGGACGAATCCCCGGGCAGACTGTCAAAAAGTCATCCCCGCAGACCTGTTTAATTTCCGTAACTTCATGGGGAGAGCACACTACGCCCCGCATATTGGACTCCTGACACAGCTTCGCCAAATTGAGCACCGTATTGGCAATATTCTCCTTGTAGCCAACCCGGGCGATGCCTCTTTCATCAAAGCTGGTTAAAATCGTCACGCCAACCATCTGCGGCATTTTCACATTCAACTTTTCACAAATATCCGATACGGTTTCCACACTGGAGCGCATCATTTCTGCACCGCCGGAAGCGTGCAGCGTAAACATATCCACTCCAAAGGAGGCTGCCCAAGCTGCTGCCTGCGCCACCGTATTAGGAATATCGTGAAATTTTAAATCCAAAAATACTTTTTTGCCTTTGTGCTTCAAATAATCGATGATGCTGCCTCTGGTGTTTAAAAACAGCTCCAGCCCCACTTTGTAATAACCTACGGCGTCGTCCAGCTGGCTCACCAGTTCCCGCGCTTCATTTTCATAGGCATAGTCCAATGCAACAATCAGTTTTTCATTCATTTGCAGCTTCCACTCCTTTTTTACACTAATACGCCCTGCTTCAGGACAATCCGCCCACCTTTTATTACCATTTCCGGCCAGCCCTTCAGCATTCTGCCGACAAAGGGCGTGTTCTTGCCCTTGGAATAAAATTGTGCTGGGTCAACCATTTTTTCCTGCTCAGGGTTAATTATCACAATATCTGCCATTCGTCCTGGCTCCAAAGTGCCTTTGGCAATGCCTAAAATTTCTGCAGGTCGCTTGCTCATTTTGAGCGCTAATTCTTCCAGCGTAAGCTGACCGGTGGTCACAAAGTCAGTCCAAATAAGGGGTACAGCCGTTTCCAAGCCGCTTATCCCATTGGCTGCATACATATATTCTACTTCTTTTTCCTGTATGGTATGGGGCGCATGGTCGGTGGAAACACAGTCGATAATTCCGGCCTTCAGTCCAGCGAACAATGCCGCCCTATCAGCTTCCGTGCGCAGTGGCGGATTTACCTTGGTATTTGTATCATACCCCCGCACAGCCTCTTCCGTCAAGCATAGATGATGGGGCGTCGCCTCAGCCGTTACCCGCACCCCTTCCGCTTTGGCCTTGGCAATCAGCGCCACGCCGCCGGCAGTGCTGACATGGGCAATGTGCAGCCGGCAGCCAGTCAATTTGGCCAGCATCAAATCCCGGGCGATAATCAAATCCTCTACTTCATTGGGGATTCCCGCCAAGCCTAGTTCTGTGCTGACAATCCCTTCATTGACAACACCGCTGCCCAACAAATTTTCATCTTCGCAGTGAGAAATCAGCAAACCGTCTAACGCTTTGCTGTAATCCATAGCCCGGCGCAATACACCGCTGTTCTGCACCGTTCTGCCATCATCACTGAAAGCCACAGCGCCAGCCTGATGCAACAACAGCATCTCGGTCAGTTCTTCCCCCTTCTGTCCCTTGGTAATGCAGGCAATGGGATAAACATCGGCTAAGTTGGCTTTATAGGCTTTATACAATACCGCTTCCACTACGGCTTCATTATCGGCCACCGGCGTAGTGTTGGGCATACAGGCTATGGAGGTAAAACCGCCGTGAATAGCCGCCTGACAACCGGTTGCAATGGTTTCCTTATCTTCCCGTCCCGGCTCCCGCAAATGCACATGCATATCTACAAATCCAGGCATCACAACCCTGCCGGTCAAATCCACAATCTGCGCACCGTCCGCTGTCAGCTCCGGTCCTACAGCCACAATTTTGTCTCCTTCCAGGAGAATATCAGCCTTACCGTTCAAATTCTGGGCAGGATCTACCACATGACCATTTTTCAGCAACATCATTGTACAGCACCTCCCATGATAGCCAATAACGCCATGCGCACAGCCAAACCATTGTGTACTTGTTCCTCAATGACCGCCTGCATACCATCGGCCACCTCCGGCGTAATTTCTACGCCGCGGTTAATCGGACCGGGATGCATTACCAAGCAATCTGGTTTAGCCAGCTTCAGCCGCTGACCATTCAGCCCATAAAAAGCAGCATATTCCCGAATAGATGGGAACATCCCTGCCTTTTGCCGTTCCAGCTGAATACGCAGCATCACAATCACATCGGCATCTTGAATAGCTTCCTCCATATGATAACTGATTTTCGCTCCCAGCTCTGCCGCTTTAGCCGGCATCAACGTTGGCGGCGCACAGAGCGTCACCTCAGCGCCCAAAGCCCGAAAGCCCCATACATCAGAGCGGGCTACCCGGCTATGCAGAATATCGCCTACAATGGCAATCTTCAAGCCTTCCAGGCGCTGCTTATGCTCCACAATGGTCAATAAATCCAATAAACTCTGGGTGGGGTGCTGATGAGCACCATCACCGGCGTTAATAACCCGCGCCTTCACATGTTTGGCCAAAATTTCATGGGCGCCGCTGGCTCCGTGCCGCATTACGATAATATCCGGCGCCAGCCGGTCTAAGGTCAGCGCTGTATCCTTCAGCGATTCGCCCTTCATTACACTGCTGCTGCTGGTGTTAATGTTCACCACATCAGCGCCCAGATATTTGCCGGCAAATTCAAACGAAGACCGCGTTCTGGTACTGTTTTCATAAAAAAGATTGATTACCGATTTTCCTCGCAGAATGGGATATTTTTTATCCGCGCCTGCCAACACCTGCTTCATTTCCCTTGCTTTGTCCAAAACCTGCCAGATTTCCTCCACCGATAAATCGCTGAGGTGGAGTAGATCCTTCTTTGCGATTGGCATAAGTCTACCTCCTTAAACGATGCAGTCAGAAACAAATCCAAGACAATAAAAAAACCGGACACAGTCCGGCCCGGTAAAATGACAGTATCAGAGCATACGAATCCCCTAATAATCCGTATCAATGCATGTGTTTACCTTGCCCGCCTCACAGGACTGACTTAAAGGTTCTCCATTGTCTTATTTTTAATATTATAACAAGTCTATGTAGACTTTTCAAGCAGAAAGTGCTTCCAATTTCTGCTTGATTTTTAACAAATTCTAAGGACAGCCGGCCAAAACAATTTTAGAACTTTATGGAATAAAATTGTTTTCCATGCCAATTTCATTGCTGACAGTTCCTGAAAAATCTGCTATACTGAAGAAAACTGATAACTGATACATAATGATTTCGTCTATGCGGTTATTTATTTTTCCATTCGTCAGGGAGATGTTTTTATGTCCAGTCAGACCTTTCAAGTTCGTTATAATCCCATGCAGCTCACGACCTTCTCTGCGTTTGCCAATGTCAATGGCGCTTTTCGCCATCAGGTAAAGGATGTTTATTTTATTCGCATGATTGGTTGTCAGAATCAATCTGCGTTTTTAGATGAATTAAGACAATTAGACCAGCAATTAGAACAGACAGGACACGCTTTGCGTCTGGTTCAATTTCCTGATTTACCACAACCGGAACAAATCGCTTATTACAGCCAAAATTGGGACAATCCGCAAAAACAATTGCAGTACCGTGCTGATGACGCGCTTTTACAGCAAACCATACAACAACGCTTGCAGCAATTGCCTGCTTTTTATCGGAAATATCATCCTATGGCCAGTGCTTCTATGCTGAAAAATTTTATGGTTAAACTATTATTTTGGGCTGATACGCTTTTTCCTACATTGTTTTTTAATTGGAATATCAACCGTTCGCCTAAATTTGTTTGCAGCGGAACACTGAAAAAACAGGAATATTTATTTTTATATTTCTTAACTCAGTTGGGCGTAGATGTACTTTATCTCAATCCGGCCGGCGATTTAACACTGAATACTGCACTTTCAGCCCTCTCTGCCAAGTATGACTGCAAGCAATACGCAGCATTTTCTCTGCCTCCCATGATTGCCAAATCCTGCGCAGTTCCGGTGGGAGCAAACGAAAGCAAACAAATTGTACAGTCTGTTCCAACGGCAACAAATACAAATTTACCGCCTTTGGCAGAACAACCGGTGAAACGACAGCAGACAACAGCACAGCCAAATAAGCCGACCCCACAGGAGGCGCGCTGTGAAAAATCCTTTGAAGAATTAGCAACGCTGGCATCTTCGGTGGTCATGATTGAAGTACTAGACCAAGAAGGACAATGCTTCAAAACTGGTTCCGGTATTTTAATCAACGCGCAAGGCTATATTTTAACCAATTTTCATGTAGTCTCTGACAGTCATCATTACCGCGTAAAGCTGGAAGGAGACAATAACAGTTATCTAAGTCAGGAAGTCATCAAATACAATTATGTATACGATTTGGCTTTGCTGCGTATTGACTGCCCCTCGGTGCCGTTGCCTATCTATGATGGCAACAAACCTTTAATCCGCGGGCAAAAAGTAGTAGCCATTGGCAGTCCTTTGGGGTTGTTTAATTCTGTCTCTGATGGAATTATTTCTGGCTTCCGCACCATACAGGACACTGATATGATTCAGTTCACGGCACCTACTTCTCCAGGCAGTTCCGGCGGCGCGCTGCTTAATATGCAAGGGGAAGTCATTGGCATTTGCACTGCCGGCATCAACGAAGGGCAAAACATCAATCTGGCTGTCGATTACCGCACCATCCGCTTTTTTGTGGAGGGCTTTCTGCCATAAGTCTTTCTGCTGTTAGGAGGCATATACCAAAAGGACCGCTATGGAATGGCCTTGGCCATTCCATAGCGGTCCTTTTTTCAGCTTGACGGCAACTAGCCCCCATCACTGCTTGCTTTGGGGAAAGGTCGCCCGTCAGCCCAACAGCACTGTCCGCACGATCACGCCTGCCAGGATGACAACGCCTGCTACAGTTGTAATCAGATAAATTTTTCGAGCCTCCTGATCCGATTTTTCTTTTATCAGGTAATAGAGACCGCCGAGAAAAATCATCGCGCCAACTATCAAAGCAACCACGGTAAACAGCATACTAGCACCCCCGTTTCTTCCAATTTAACAGTCGAGCCGAATTGATAATCACAAATACAGAGCCGGCGTTATGGACCAGAGCGCCGACAACCGGATTTAAAATGCCTGTGATCGCCAAAATGATGGCTACAAAATTTAAGGTCATAGAAAAGGTCAGATTGGCTTTAATGATCGTCATCATCCGTTTGGAAAGCCGCAGCAAATGGGGCAGTTCCTTGATATCGTCATTCACCAGCGCAATATCGGCGGCATCGACTGCAATGTCGCTGCCGATACCGCCCATGGCGATGCCGACAAAGGCTTTTTTCAGGGCAGGGGCATCGTTGATGCCGTCTCCTACCATGCAAACCTGCTGCTGCCCTTGCTGACATTGGGTAATGTATTGCAGCTTATCCTCCGGCAGACAATTGGCGTGGACTTCCTGAATGTCCAGCTGCGCCGCCATGTGCTGTGCAGCGTTTTCATGGTCGCCTGTTAATAATACCGGAGAAATGCCGGTTTGCTTCACGCTGGCAATCATGGCTGCCGCTTCGGGACGCAGGGTGTCGGCTAAGGCCAGCAAGCCCGACAACCGGCCGTCTATAGCCACATAAATAATAGTACAGCCTTTCTGCAAGTAATCTTCAGCGTAATTATGGCACTGCTCTGTCAATAGAATATCGTTGGTCTGCAATAGCTCTGCATTGCCGGCTAAAATCTGCTTTCCTGCTACGGTGGCGGCGATGCCTCGCCCGGGCAGCATCTGAAAATCTTCCGCACCGGCTACCGGTTTGCCGCTTGTCTCTTGATAGCAGCGTACAACCGCTTTTCCCAGCGGATGCTCGGAGCGTTGCTCTGCCATGGCGGCGTAGGCATAAAGCGTCTCCTCGGCAAGCTGCGGCTGAAAGCTATGCACCGCTACCACCTGCGGCGTGCCGTAGGTTAAGGTGCCGGTTTTATCAAAGGTCACTTTGGCTACGGCGGCCAACCGTTCTAGGGCATCGCCCTCCCGCACTAAAAAGCCGTGTTTGGTGGCATTGCCAATGGCGGCCATAATGGCTGTTGGCGTAGCCAGCACCAGAGCGCAGGGACAAAATACAACTAAAATCGTCACCGCACGAATGACTTGGCCTGTTATCAGCCAGGTCAGCACCGCTGCCGTCAGCGCAATTACCACAATCCAGGTGGCCCAACGGTCCGCTAAGCTGACAATTTTAGCTTTCCCGGCATCAGCCGATTGTACCAAACGAATCATGCGCTGAATGGAGCTATCCTCTCCCACCTTGGCGGCCTGCATATCGAAGGAACCAAACTGGTTTACGGTGCCGCTGGCCACCTGATCTCCAACGCCTTTATCGACAGGCAGCGGTTCTCCGGTCATAACGGCCTGATTGACCGAGGTCTGTCCCATGGTAATGACGCCGTCTACCGGAATGGTTTCCCCGGGCAGAACGCGAAGCAAGTCGCCAACCTTTACTTGCTCTGCAGGAATGACCGTTTCTTTTCCCTGGGCCAATACACGGGCGGTACGCGGCGATAAATGCACCAGCTTTTCAATGCCGGCCCGAGCCTTGGCCACAGTCAGGTCTTCTAACAGGGCGCCTAGCTGCATAATAAACGCAACCTCCCCGGCGGCGAAGGTTTCCCCGATGAAAACGGAAGCAAGCAAGGCCAGCGACACCAAGACATCCGCTTTGATATCAAAAGCAGTGATCAAGCCAATGACTGCTTCTAAAATGATAGGTACACCGCAAAGCAAAATGGCAATCCAGGCCGCATCAAAAGGCAACGCAAGGAAATCAAAAATGCTGATACACAAAGCAATCGCTGCGATTATCAAACAAAGGATGTCTTTTTTCATGCCGCCCCATTCTAAAAAATGTTCTAATTTTTCCATAAAACTCCTCCCTCTATACCCCTATAGGTATATCAATATTATACCCATAGGGGTATGTGGTGTCAATAAAAATTAACACTGAAACAAAAAAACGGTATAGCCATAAAGCTACACCGTTTTTTCCTGATTTTACGTTATACTGCTTAGCAGCTTCCGCAGCCGCCGCTACAGTTACAGCTGCCATCTGCACCGTGAGAGCCGCAACTGCTGCAGCCGCCCTGATTGCCACCATTGATAGCAGCGCCAATAATCATGTTCACAGAACGCAAAATCTGTTCAAAAGCCTGATTGGCGCCTAAAAATGCGCTGATGTTGGCGTTTTCGTTCATCTTTGCTTCCAATTCTTCCACATGTTTCTTTTCTTCTTCCGACAAATCTTCGAAGCTTAAGCCTTTGTTCATGGCATCCGTCTGGATTCCCTGATATTCTTCTACAATAGCTCTTGCTTCATTGTCCATCATCATTTTCATTTCTGCTTCTTTCAAAGAAGCCAATTCTGTAGAATTAGCAATGGCATCGGCTAATTCTTTTGCTTTTGTGAAAATATCCACAGTAGCACCTCCGCATAAATTCAAAAATTCTTTTTTATTTTATTCTGCTAAAGTACCCTTTAATACCCATGTTTGCGCTTCCGTTATTGTAACATTTACAAACTTGCCAACCAGGGAAGGATCTCCTGCAAAAATAACAGTTTTATTGGTGGTCGTGCGCCCACTCAGCATCGCATCGTTGGTTTTGCTGGGTCCTTCCACCAGAACTTCTACCACGGTATCCTGTAGTTTATCATTGATTCCGCGGCTAATGTGACTGAGCGCATCATTTAAACGCTGCAGCCGTTCTTTCTTTTCTTCTAAAGAAACGGGGTCTTCCATGCGGGCAGCCGGCGTACCGGTACGCTTGGAATATATAAACGTAAAAGCGCTGTCAAACTTCACTTGCCGCACCAAATCGACAGTTTCTAAAAAATCTGCTTCAGTTTCACCGGGAAAACCCACAATGATATCGGTTGTAATAGCGGCTTCTGGCATATATTTGCGAATCAGCTTGATTAAACGCAAATAATCCTCTTTGGTGTAGCGGCGGTTCATCAATCGCAGCACACGACTGCTGCCCGACTGTACCGGCAAATGAAAATGGTTGCACACTTTACTGCTCTCTGCGATGGTTTTCACCAATTCCTCCGTTAAATCCTTCGGATGGGAGGTCATATAGCGAATACGGCGCAGCCCTTCAATTTGATTCAATTCGCGCAGCAACCCGGCAAAGGTGGTGCCATTGTGCAAATCCAAACCGTAGCTATTCACATTCTGTCCCAACAGGGTAATTTCTACTACTCCGTCTTCCACCAGTTGTCGGACTTCTCGCACAATATCAGCCTGCTGGCGGCTTCGTTCCCGCCCCCGCACATAAGGTACAATACAGTAGGTGCAGAAGTTATTGCAGCCATAAACGATATTCACCAGCGCCTTAAAAGGATAGTCCCGGTAAGCGGGCAAGCCTTCCTGCACCGCTTCCTCTTTCTCCAAAATCTCAATTTGTCTGCCTGCGCCCTGATAAAGCTGATACAGATAGACAGGAAAACGATGCAGATTGTGAGTTCCAAAAATCAGATCCACATGGGGTGCAGAGCTGCGGATTAACTCAGCCATGCCTTTTTGCTGCATCATACAGCCACAAACGCCGATGATCATGTCCGGCTTTTTCTGCTTTAACCTTTTGAGTTCTCCCAATTGGCTCAGCACTTTGCTTTCCGCCTTTTCGCGGATACAGCAAGTATTAAACAGTACCAAATCGGCTTCTGCTTCTTTGTCTGTTTTTTCATACCCCATCTCCGTCAAAAATCCAAACAGAATTTCCGAATCCCGTTCATTCATTTGACAACCGAAAGTATGGGTCAAACATTTTTTTGTTTTTCCAGTCTGTTGGGTATACAGCGCATTTTGACTGCAAATTTGACTGATATAATATGCATTCTGTTCCTGCACAGTGACACCTCTCTCATTCCAGATGGCAATCAGGACATTGCGGCCACGGCAGCAAAAGCCTGTTTGGCAGCGGCAATGGTTTTGTCCAAATCAGCGTCGCTATGGGCTAACGATACAAACCAGCATTCAAACTGCGATGGCGGTAGATAAATTCCCTGATTCAGCATAGACTGGAAGAATACTTTAAATTTACTTGTATCGGATTTCATAGCAGCAGCGTAGCTATCTACTTTTTCGGCGGTAAAAAATACGGTTAGCAAAGATGCGCTTTGATTAATGGCCACCTGCACGCCGGCTTCCTCAGCAGCAGCCTGTAAGCCGACGGCCAATGTTTTCGCTTTGGCTTCTACTGCTTCATAAACGCCTGGTTGGGCTAATTCTTTTAATGTTGCAATCCCAGCCGCCATGGCAACCGGATTGCCTGACAAGGTGCCAGCTTGGTAAACTGGCCCCACTGGAGCGACCTGTTCCATAATTTCTCTACGACCGCCGTAAGCACCCACCGGCAGACCACCGCCGATGATTTTACCCAGACAGGTCAAGTCCGGCATAATATCGTATACCTTTTGCGCACCGCCGTAGGAAGCGCGGAATCCGCTGATAACTTCATCAAAAATCAACAAAGCGCCATGCTCCTTGGTAATTTCCCGCAGCCCTGCTAAAAATCCTTCTGCTGGCGGCACCAAACCCATATTTCCAGCAATCGGCTCTACAATAACAGCGGCAATTTGATCTGGATATTGGGTAAATAAGTTTTTCACACTTTCTAAATCATTATAGGTAGCGGTTAAGGTTTCGGACGCGATCGATTCCGGTACGCCAGGACTGGAAGGCACGCCAAAGGTTAAAGCGCCGGAGCCTGCTTTAATCAGCAGATGGTCGGCGTGACCGTGATAGCAGCCTTCAAATTTCACCAGCTTATTGCGCTTGGTATAACCACGGGCCAAGCGAATAGCACTCATCGTGGCTTCTGTTCCGGAGTTTACCATACGCACCATTTCTACCGACGGTACTGCATCCACAATCAATTTCGCAATTTCAACTTCTAATGCCGTCGGCGCACCGTAAGTGCTGCCCTTTAACAGTGCTTCTTGTACAGCGGCTGTCACAGAGGCCGGCTGATGACCTAATAATAACGGTCCCCAAGAGCAAATGTAATCTACATATTCATTGCCGTCCACGTCGTACAGCTTAGAGCCTTCCCCTTTTTCGATGAAAACAGGAAAATCCCCTACTGCTTTAAAGGCGCGGACAGGACTATTGACACCGCCGGGAATCAATTCAACTGCTTCTTGATATAATTGCTGCGATTTCGAAAAATCCATCGTTATAAAATCCCCTCTCATTATAAAGTATTATGATTGCTGCCAATTTTTATTTGTTAGCTTCCTGCAGCCATCTGGCCACATCAATGGCATGATAGGTCAAAATCAAATCGGCGCCGGCCCGTACAAAGCCGGTCATAATTTCCATCACAATTTTCTTTTCATCAATCCATCCGTTAGCGGCGGCAGCTTTTACCATGGCATATTCACCACTGACATTATAAGCTACCACAGGCTGATAAAAAGATTCTCTAGTTCTTGTCATAATATCCAGATAAGACAACGCCGGTTTGACAATGATATAGTCAGCTCCTTCTGCTACATCCAGTTCGGTTTCCGCCATAGCCTGCCGTACACTGGAGGCCGGGTCCATCTGATAAGTTTTGCGATCGCCAAACTGGGGCGCGGAACCTGCCGCATCCCGGAAAGGTCCGTAAAAGGCTGACGCATATTTGGCTGAATAAGCCATCACCGCCACATCGGGATAGCCTGCCTGATCTAAGGCAGCGCGGATCATACCCACGCGGCCATCCATCATATCGGAAGGCGCAATAATATCGGCACCGGCTGCAGCCTGTGACACGGCTGTTTTTGCCAAAAGGCTCAGCGTTGGGTCGTTGAGAATTTCGCCTTCTGGACTGACAAGCCCGCAATGACCATGACTGGTATATTCACATAAACAGCAATCAGCAATAATAACCAAATCAGGATAAGCCGCCCGCACTTTCCGGATAGCCTGCTGCACAATGCCATCTTCCGCATAGGCTTGACTGCCTACCGGATCTTTTTCTGCCGGAATCCCAAATAAAATAATGCTATGAATGCCGACTTCTACAGCCCGTTTCACTTCTTCCAGCAAATGGTCCAGGGAATATTGATAAATGCCCGGCATGGACGGAATCGGATTTTTCTGATCATCACCTTCCACCACAAAAATAGGATAAATCAACTGTTCTGTATGCACTCTCGATTCTCGCACCATACTGCGGATGGTTTCATTTTTTCTGAATCTGCGCATTCTTGTTTCTGGAAACATTCTCATTGCCTCTTTTCTTAAACTCTATTTTTTATAGATATAAACAACTTTTGCTGCCATTAAACAGTTTTCACTGCGCAAAATAGCTTCGAATTGCTTCCACTAAGCCATCAATGGTATATTGCTCGGCACAAATGTCAATAGATAAACCGTTCTTTTTCGCGGTTTCTGCTGTAATCGGCCCAATACAGGCCACTGTAATGCCTTGCAATAACTGACGGTGTTCCCCTAATAATTGCAGAAAATTGGTCACGGTAGAAGAACTGGTAAATGTCAGCACATGAATTTCACCGGCCCGCAATTTTTCCAACAACAGTTGGGTGTCGGCGGCATCAGCCAAAACAGTTTGATAAGCCACCACTTCATCCACCTGCGCCCCTAATCTTTTCAGACTATCTACCAGCAACTGGCGAGCCAAATCGGCACGGGGCAACAAAATTTTATCGCCGGACTGAATGCGGCCCTGTAACGCTTCCAGCACTGCCTCGGCCCGAAATACCTCCGGCATCACGTCCACCAACAGACCACGTTCTTCCAAGGCTTCTGCCGTTTTAGGGCCAATAGCGCAAATCTTGGCTTCTTTTAAACTGCGAATATCCAGCTTTTGCGCACGCAATCGCTGAAAGAATGCCTTTACGCCGTTCACACTGGTGAAGATAATCCAGTTATACATACCTGCATTGGCCACAGCCTTGTCCAAAGCAGCCAAATCATCGGGTTCTTTGATTTTGATAGTAGGATATTCCCACACCTCTGCACCCAGATTTTCTAATTTTTCCGACAGAGCACTGGCTTGTTCCCGGGAACGGGTCACCAATACCCGCTTGCCGAATAATGGCTGGTCTTCAAACCAACGTAAAGTGTTCCGCAGCGTAACTACCTGACCAATGATGATGATAGCCGGTGATTTCAAGCCAGCTCGCTCCACCACTGCTACAATGTTTTCCAAGGTACCGGTAACGACCTGCTGTTCTGGACGGGTGCCCCAACGAATGAGCGCAATCGGTGTTTTTCCGTCCTTGCCGTTGGCTATTAATTTTTCTACAATCTGCGGCAGATTGCCGACGCCCATCAAGAATACCAGCGTTCCTGGGTCTTGGGCCAAACGGGGCCAGTTAATGTTGCTGGTTTCCTTACCCGGTTCTTCATGACCGGTAATCACCGTAAAGGTAGAAGTAAAGTCGCGATGGGTAATGGGAATCCCTGCATAAGCCGGCACTGAAATGGCCGATGTAATACCCGGCACTTCCTCAAAGGCAACACCGGCTTTGCGCAATTCCTCTCCTTCTTCTCCGCCGCGGCCAAACACATAAGGGTCGCCGCCTTTTAAACGGGCAACAATTTTACCCTTTAAGCCTTCCTCCACCAGCACCTGATTGATTTCGTCCTGGGTTAAGGTATGGCGGTCCGGCGATTTGCCCACATAGATTAATTCTGCATCGGGCCGGCGATAACTGAGCAGACGCGGATTGGCCAGCCGGTCATAAACAATGACATCAGCTTTTTGGATACATTCCAGGCCCTTCACCGTAATCAACTTCACATCGCCAGGACCGGCTCCGATTAAATATACTTTTCCGTTGTTCATGCCTGAAGCTCCATTCTGATTTCATCTAAAATTGCCTGTCCGCCCTGGGCGGCTAAGCGCTGCGCTAATTGCTGTCCCAACTGCACCCGTTCCTCGACGCTGCCGGTGACGGTATCACGAATGATGGTTTTCCCATCTAAGGAGCCCACCAGACCATCCAATGTGAGTTGACTTCCGTCTAACTGCCCATAGGCGGCGATGGGAATCTGGCAACCCCCTTCCAATGCCTGCAATAAGGCCCGTTCGGCTTCTACGCACCATTGGGTTTCCAAATCATTGACCAGCTGCACCAGCGCAATGATTTCTGCATCGTCAGAACGGGTCTCCACGCCGATAACACCCTGACTGACTGCCGGCAAACAAACATCATAGGATAATTCCTCGGTGATTTTGTCCTGCCAGCCCAACCGCTCTACGCCAGCAGCGGCCAAAATTATTCCGTCAAATTGTTCCTCTCTCATTTTGCGCATACGGGTTTGTAAATTGCCCCGCAAATCATGAATTTCCAAATCAGGACGTTGGTGCAAAAGCTGCGCTCTGCGGCGTAAACTGCTGGTTCCCACTTTGGCGCCCTGCGGCAGTGCAGCAAAAGAATCATATCGTTCGGATATCAACACATCGGCCGGATTATGCCGTTTCAGCATGGAAGAAATCTGCAAGCCTTCCGGCAAAGCAGTGGGCATGTCCTTCATGCTGTGTACCGCAAAGGCAATCTCGCCCTCCAGCAATCCCCGTTCCAGTTCTCTGGTAAAGAGACCTTTATCACCGATTTTCGACAAAGCGACATCTAAAATTTTATCGCCCTTGGTTTTTAACGAAACGATTTCAAACTCGTAGCCATCGGTTGCTTCCTGCAGCCGGTCGATGACAAACTGCGTCTGCCACATGGCCAGCACACTATCTCTGGAACCAACCTTGATTTTCTTTTTAAGCATGCGTTCCCACCTCATCTTCCTGCTGTTTGACGTCTTCTGAGAGCCCGAATAAATCGTTTACCGCCTGCATATAACAATCAATGCGGTCTGCGTGGCTGCCAGCTAAATACCGCAAATTATACATAGGCTTATGCAGCCATTGGCTGACGATGGAATGGGCCAGTTGTTCCACAATTTTTTTCTCCCGCGGCGTCACATTGTCAATACGCCGCAAAGCCTTTTCCACTTCTTTTTTCTTAATCTGCTCGGCCTGTTCCCGCAGCTTTACGATGGTCGGCACCACCAGCAGCGAATCCAGCCAGAAAAAAAAGTTTTCTACCTCTTCTTCTACAATTCGCCGGGCTTTGACGGCTTCCTTCTGCCGACCTTCTAAATTTTGCGCTACCACGTTCTGCATATCGTCGATATCATACAAAAATACATTATCCAACTGGGCCACGGCCGGATCAATATCACGGGGCACTGCAATGTCCATAAACAGCAGCGGTTTGGTGCGCTGAGCCACTAACCGCTCAATATCTTTTTTCTCAATGATGTATTTGGGCGAAGCGGTACAGCTGATAATAATGTCGGCGCTGTCTAAATAAGCGCCAAAATGGTCCAGCCGCACAGCCTTCCCGCCGAATTCATCAGCCAGACGCTGGGCCCGTTCAAAGGTACGGTTGGCCACAATCACGCCGCTGATGCCGTTGCTGACCAAATGACGGGCAGCCAGTTCACTAGTATCGCCGGCCCCTAAAATCAGCACCGTCTTGTCGTCCAGCGTCCCTAACTCCTGCTTGGCCAATTCCACCGCAGCCGAACTGACCGACACAGCCTGCCGGTCGATATAGGTTTCCGTACGCACCCGTTTTCCCAGCGTCAAGGCGCTCATCAGCAGCGTATTCAACACGCTGTCTGATAAATTATATTCTAAGGCATAGTTATAGGCGTCCTGTACCTGCCCTTGAATCTGGCTTTCCCCTAAAATCATAGAATCCAGACCTGCCGCCACCGTAAACAAATGCTCCACTGCACTGCGGCGCTTCATCACATAAAGATGCTGCTGCAGCAACGTTTCCGCACAGCCGCTATAGCCGCCGATGAAACCTAACAGGGAAGAAACCGCCCGTTCATCATCATCGGCATCCATATAAAATTCCGTGCGGTTACAGGTGGACAGAATGGCAATGCCTTTAGAGCCTTCCAACTGTTGAAGCTGCTCCACATTCCGCTGAATATGGGTTTTGGACAACGATACCTTTTCCCGTATTTCCACCGGCGCCGTTTTATAATTTAATCCCAATAAGATGATAGACATTGTCTCACCCTTTTTTCCACATCTTCTCGCGGTTCCTGCTGCAGCAGTTCTGTCAGTTCCATATCGGCCAGGCTCTGCAAAAACTGCCGCCGTTTTTCTTCATCGGCAATGGTCTGCATAGCTTCCCGACGGGCTGCTGCCACAATCTCCAGCATTACGCCGTATTCGGCGCCAAACTGTTGCTCCAGTTGCTGTCGAATTTTTTTTGAAATTGCCGGACTGACGCCATTGGTAGATACCGTCAGCTGCAAATGCCCCCGCTGCACCGCAGAATTTACCGTAAAGCTGCTTTCTTGCAGGCTATCCACCACATTGACCAGCATCTGATTTTCTTCGCACCACTGGGCAACCTGATGGTTGACTTCTCTCTGATTGGTCGCCGCAATTACCAAAAAGCTGCCTTCCAGCTGTCCGTCCTTATAAAGGCTGTTCATCCAGACAAACTGTCCCTGCATCGCTGACAGCTCTGGATGCAGTGCCGGACTGATAACTGTTACTTCGGCGCCCTGTGCCAACAGCGATTTCACCTTGCGCAGCGCCACACTGCCGCCGCCTACCACCGTACAAAACTTTCCTTTTAAATTTAATGTAACAGGATACATACTTGTCATCTTAAAATGTCCTTTCCCGTAAATAATCGACGCCATCCAA